>NZ_JBHRWI010000003.1:0-240489 GCF_042647905.1 Amycolatopsis halotolerans | reverse complement strand
TCCCCACATACAAGTCGGAATCTGATTCCCTCAAGGAGTCCTTCACGGACCACAACCCGGCTTCCGCTCCCGGGTCCAGGGCCCGCAGCGACGTGCGCTCAACCAGACCGAGACAGCTGAGCTGCGGAACACGCCGGAAGAGCCTCCGCATCACAGCCCTAAGTTCCTGGCATTGACGCCTGGCCCGCCCAGGTCCTTAGGCCTGGGCAAACCGCGCCTGCAGCGCCGCCTTAAGCGCCTGACATTGACGACGGGCCCCGCCGAGGCCCTTAGGCCTGGGCAAACCGCCCCCGCAGCGCCGCCTTAAGCCCCTGGCATGCGGCGGGGTGCTGCATGACCCACGCTCCGCGTGCAAGAAGAGGTCCGCAGTGCTCCGCTGGCCCGCCGTCCCGCTCGTCTGTGGCTCCGCGATGACCGGTGCCGCGCTGACGCGATCCGCCTGCACTGCCTGCGTCCAACTCCTGGCAAGCTGCGCCCGCCTTGTTTCGTGGCACCTCCGCGGCCGGGTCGCCCAGCCCGCGTTCGGCAGCGCCCTCGGTGCGCCGCGTTGCGCTCCCACCGCAAGCGCTCCGCTCGCCCAACTCGCCCGCGCAGCCTGGAACCGGCTCCGCCGAACTCGTGCGAGCCCGCCGGGGCTGCCCGACAGCGTGAACCGGGGCACCAAGACCGATCAAGCCAGTGGTCCGCCCCGGCCCCGGACCGCCGCGCGAGCGGTCGCCCCGTTTCGGGGCCTCACCCGGCTGAGCTGGGTTCTTAATCGATTCTTGACGTCTCCCGGCAGTGGTGGAAGTCTCGTCAGGGCAGTCCGGGGCAATGGTGCCCGCACGCTAGGGTTGCGCCGAAACCGGAAGTCGCGGAAGCGCTCTCCGGGGCGGGCGCCCCGGGAGAACTTCAGCAGTGTCCAACCCCACGGTCGGCGGCCGGCGCGCCGCCGCCGTGATCAACACCAGAGGAGTGGCAGCAGTGACCGTTCGCGTAGGTGTCAACGGCTTCGGCCGGATCGGCCGCAACTTCTTCCGTGCCGTGAAGGCGAGCGGTCACGACATCGAGGTCGTCGCGTTCAACGACCTCGGCGACGTCGCCACCATGGCCCACCTGCTCAAGTACGACTCGATTCTCGGCCGCTTCCCGGGCGAGGTCAGCGTCTCCGACGAGGGCATCGTCGTCGACGGCAAGACCATCAAGGCCCTCGCCGAGCGCGACCCGGCCAACCTGCCCTGGGGCGACCTCGGCGTGGACGTCGTCGTCGAGTCGACCGGCTTCTTCACCAACGCCGACGCCGCCAAGGCGCACATCGCCGGCGGCGCGAAGAAGGTCATCATCTCCGCGCCCGCCAAGGGCGAGGACCTGACCGTCGTCCTCGGCGTCAACGACGAGAAGTACGACGGCTCGCAGACGATCATCTCGAACGCGTCCTGCACCACGAACTGCCTCGGCCCGCTGGCCAAGGTCCTCAACGACGCCTTCGGCATCGAGCAGGGCCTGATGACCACGATCCACGCCTACACGCAGGACCAGAACCTGCAGGACGGCCCGCACAAGGACCTGCGCCGCGCCCGCGCCGCCGCCCTGAACGTCGTCCCGGCCTCCACCGGCGCGGCCAAGGCGATCGGCCTCGTGCTGCCGGAGCTGCTCGGCAAGCTGGACGGCTACGCGCTGCGCGTCCCGGTCCCGACCGGCTCGGCCACCGACCTCACCGTGACCCTCAAGAAGTCCGCCACGGTCGAGGAGATCAACGCCGCCTACAAGGCCGCCGCCGAGGGCCCGCTGGCCGGCATCCTGAAGTACTCGGTCGACCCGATCGTGTCCTCGGACATCGTCACCGACCCGGCCTCCTGCATCTACGACTCGCCGCTCACCAAGGTGATCGGGAACCAGGTCAAGGTCGTCGGCTGGTACGACAACGAGTGGGGCTACTCCAACCGCCTCGCCGACCTGATCAAGCTCGTCGGCTCGAAGCTCTGAACCTGATGAGCGTCAAGAACCTCGACGACCTGCTGGGCGAGGGCGTTCAGGGCCGCTACGTGCTGGTGCGCAGCGACCTGAACGTCCCGCTCGACGGGTCGGCCATCACCGACGACGGCCGGGTCCGGGCCGCGCTGCCGACGATCGAGAAGCTCGCCGAGGCGGGCGCGAAGGTCGTCGTCACCGCGCACCTCGGCCGCCCCAAGGGCGAGCCGGACCCGAAGTTCACGCTCGCGCCGGTCGCGAAGCGGCTGGGCGAGCTGCTCGGCTCCGAGGTCCCGCTGGCCGGTGACCTCGTCGGCGAGTCGGCGAAGGCGCTCGTGGCCGGACTGAACGACGGCGGCGTCGTCTTGCTGGAGAACGTGCGTTTCGACGCGCGCGAGACCAGCAAGGACGCCGTCGACCGCTCCGAGCTCGCGGCCGAGCTGGCCGCATTGGCGCCGGGCGGCGCGTTCGTCTCCGACGGCTTCGGCGTCGTGCACCGCAAGCAGGCCTCGGTCTACGAGATCGCCGCGGTGCTCCCGGCGTACGCGGGCGGCCTCGTGCTGGCCGAGCTGGACGTGCTGAAGAAGCTCACCGACGACGTCAAGCGGCCGTACGTGGTCGCGCTCGGCGGCTCGAAGGTGTCCGACAAGCTCGGCGTCATCGCGAACCTGCTCACCAAGGTCGACCGGCTGCTCATCGGCGGCGGCATGGCGTACACGTTCCTCAAGGCCAAGGGCTACGAGGTCGGCACGTCGCTGCTGCAGGAGGACCAGCTCGACCAGGTCAAGGGCTTCCTCGCCGAGGCCGAGAAGCGCGGTGTCGAACTGGTGCTGCCGGTCGACGTGCTCGCGGCCGAGGGTTTCGCCGCTGACGCGGCGTACGAGGCCGTCGACGTCACCGCCATCCCGGCCGACCGCATGGGCCTCGACATCGGCCCGCGCTCGGCGAAGCTGTTCGCGGAGAAGCTCGCCGACGCGGCGACCGTCTTCTGGAACGGGCCGATGGGCGTCTTCGAATTCGAGGCGTTCGCCGGCGGCACCCGCGCGGTGGCCGAGGCCCTCGTCAAGAGCGACGCGTTCACCGTCGTCGGCGGCGGCGATTCGGCGGCCGCGGTGCGGCAGCTGGGCCTGCCCGAGGACGGCTTCTCGCACATCTCCACCGGCGGCGGCGCCTCGCTGGAGTACCTGGAAGGCAAGGAGCTGCCCGGCGTGGCGGCGCTGGAGGGGAAGAACTAAGTGGCACGCAAGCCCCTGGTGGCAGGCAACTGGAAGATGAACCTCAACCACCTCGAGGCCATCGCCCTGGTGCAGAAGATCGCCTTCGCGCTGCCGGAGAAGTACTACGCGAAGGTGGACGTGACGGTGCTGCCGCCGTTCACCGACCTCCGCAGCGTGCAGACCCTGATCGACGCGGACAAGCTTTCGCTCACCTACGGCGCGCAGGACCTGTCGCCGCAGGACTCGGGAGCCTTCACCGGCGACGTCTCCGGCCTGATGCTGGCGAAGCTGGGCTGCAGCTTCGTCACCGTCGGGCACTCGGAGCGGCGCGCGATCCACGGCGAGACCGACGAACTGGTCAACAAGAAGGTCAAGGCCGCGCTCAAGCACGGCATCACGCCGATCCTGTGCGTGGGCGAGGAGCTCGAGGTCCGCGAGGCGGGCGAGCACCTCGAGCACACCCGCAACCAGCTCGTCGAGGCCCTCAAGGGGCTCAAGGCCGAGCAGGTGCAGGCGGTCGTCGTCGCGTACGAGCCGGTGTGGGCCATCGGCACCGGCAAGGTCGCGACCGCGGCCGACGCCGAAGAGGTCTGCAAGTCCCTGCGCGGGACGCTGTCGGAGAAGTACGGCGACGAGGTCGCCACGGCGGTCCGGGTGCTGTACGGCGGCTCGGTGAAATCCGGCAACGTCGCCGAGCTGGTGGGCTCGGACAACATCGACGGTGCGCTGGTCGGCGGCGCGAGCCTCGACGGCGAGGAGTTCACCAAGCTCTGCGCGCTCGCCGCGGGTGGCCCGCTGCCCTGATAGTGGGCACTACCGGGTAGCCTGTGTGTTCGGTCCGTCACTAGAACAGTGGACGAGTCCAGGGGTACGGTGAAGATCTGCATACTGCGGATCCGGCCGTACCCCTGCATGCTCCGACAAGCACAGAGGATGACATGAAGCTGTTCCTGCAAATCCTGTTGATCGTCTCCAGCGTGCTGCTGGTCGTCGCCGTGCTGCTGCACCGCGGCCGGGGCGGCGGCCTGTCGTCGCTGTTCGGCGGCGGGATGCAGTCCAGCCTGGCCGGGTCCAGCGTGGCCGAGAAGAACCTCGACCGGATCACGCTGCTGCTGGCCGCGGTCTGGGTGATCAGCATCGTGGGCATCGGCCTGCTGCTCAAGGTCTGACCGGATCCCCTGCAGGGGATGTGCGATCGGCGTGCCTATTGGGGGGCGCGCCGCCGATTCCAACGGGTGAGGATTCATGGTTGGCGGTAACGCGATTCGCGGCACCCGCGTGGGTGCCGGTCCTTCGGGCGAATCGGAGCGGGGTGAATCGGCGCCAAGGCGCCGGGTGTCCTATTGGTGTGCGAACGGGCACGAAGCCCGCCCGTCGTTCGCGATGGACGCGGAGGTCCCCGAAGAATGGGATTGCCCGCGCTGCGGGCTTCCCGGCGGGCAGAACGAGCAGAGTCCGCCCGCCGCGCCTCGTACCGAGCCGTACAAGACGCATCTGGCTTACGTGAAGGAACGCCGCAGCGACGCCGACGGAGAGGCCATCCTCGCCGAAGCGCTCGAGCGCCTCCGCCAACGCCGCGAATTGATCTGAGGCACGGTTTTTCTCCGGGACCACCGGCTTCCCGTCCGCGAGGGCGAGGGCCGGTGGTTTTTTAGTTCCCGGGGCGCCGGGTGGTCTGGACGTGGGCAGGTCCAGACCACTGCCGCACGGCCGGGAACCGGCGCGGCCAGGGACGCGGGAGTGCGGTACGTGAGGGGAACCCTGAGGGAATCAGATTCCCTCAGGGTTCCCCTCACGTACCGCCAAAAGAGGATCAGTCCGGCGACTAGGAGGTCTAGACCTCCGGAAGGCCGGTTTCCGGTCTGGCGCGAGCAAGTTCTCAGCAGGGCCAGGTTTCTTGACCGGTCCAGACCAATTCCAGGGTCCAGGCAGGTTCAGCGGTCCAGCGGATACCGCGCCCGCACCCGGAAGCCGCCGTCCTCCGTCCCGGACGTTTCGAAGCTTCCGCCCAGCAGTCGGGCGCGTTCGGCGAGTCCGGTCAGGCCGTGGCCGCCGGACGGGAACGCTTCTCCGGCGCGACAAGCACGGGCGTTCTCCACCTCGATGTCCAGCGCGCCGCTCGCCGCGTGGATGCGGATCGTGGCCGTCGCGCCGGGGGCGTGCTTGTGGACGTTCGTCAGGCATTCCTGCACCGTCCGGTACGCCGCCGCCGAGACCTGGCTCGGCAGGGTGTCCGGCAACTGCTCGACGGTCAGGTGCACCGGCACGTCGCACTCGCGGATCAGGTGGTCCAGTTCTCCGATCCCGGGTCGCGGGCCGTCGTCGCCGGAACCGGAACGCAGCACGCTCACCAGCGAGCGCAGTTCCTCCAGCGTCCGCGTCGAGAGCTGGCGGATGACCTGTGCCGTTTCCAGTGCCGGACCGTCCTTGGCCTGCGCCTGCAGCGCGCCGGCCTGCATGGCGATCAGCGTGATCTGGTGGGACACCACGTCGTGCATCTCGCGGGCCAGCCGCGCGCGTTCCTCGGCGCGCACCGCGTCGGCGTGGAAGCGGCGTTCGCGGTCGCGGCTCTTCGCCAGCTCGCGCAGTTTCGCCGAGATCTCCGCGCGCGCCCCGATCAGCAGGCCGATCGCGATCGGCATTCCGGCGACCAGGACGCCGTAGATCCCGTCGAGGACGTGTTCGCGCCAGCTCAGTTCCGCGAACTCCTGCAGCGGCCACCGCACGAACCGGCAGGTGAACACCAAACCCGCGCCGACCCACGTCTGCCAGTGCAGTTGCCGCCGCGTCGCGAGCATGCCGAGGTTGAGCATCGACGCCAGCTGTGCCCATCCGGCGAAGAATCCCGGCACCGCGGCGAGCACCGCGAGGAACGGGAAGCGCCGCCGCACCACGACCGCGAGACACGCGGCGGCCGACAGGTACAGCGAATAGGGCTGTGCTTTCGGCGGCACGACCAGCCAGACGTCGAGCACCGCCAGCAGCACGACCACCGCTTCGACGGCGATCGTCGCGACGAGGGGTTTCCGGAACACGGCGAACACGCCGGTCAGGCTGGCGCGCCTGGCCCGTCGAGCTGCTCCCGCTGCGGAGCTGCTCATCGAGATGCCAGGAATCGAGAGTCCCTCAGTGCTCATCGCGGCGACCCCATTCGTCTTGTGGACTTAGTGATGAGATGCTCCGGCCACCCGATCGGGACGCGCGGCGGTGAACAAATGTGCGGATGCTAACGGGAACGTGTGTGTTGCCAGTAAGTTTCACCCAGAGTGGTTCTTGTGGTGTTGTAATCTCCACAACTGCTCCAACAGGATGAACGAAGAGCGGGCGACATCACCATGTGTCGATCACATCACCTTATGTTCACCATACGGCGGTTCCCACATACTGGTGAGCCGCTTTTTGGCGGAGTGTCAGTTACTCCATTTGCCGCCCAGGTCGGGACCAGGTCTTAGCCACGCGAACAGGCGACAGATCACCCGTGCGGGTGGGTGGGAAGTGTCGGAGCGCAGTCGAAGGCCGCCGCGTCGTGGCGAGCACGACGCGGCGGCCTCGAGTGATCAGCCTGCCGGGGCTTACGCGGGCGTCTCCGCGGTCGCGACGAGCACTGCGCGGCCGAGCACGTGGCCGAACATGGTGAACCCGAGGACGGCGGGCGTCGCGTCGGCTGGGACGCCGATCGACTCGACAGCCAAGGCGTGCACGACGACGAAGTAGCGGTGTTCGCCGTGGCCGGCGGGCGGGGCCGCGCCGATGAAACGCGCGGCTCCGGCGTCGTTGCGCAGCTGGAAAGCGCCCTCGGGCAGCCCGGAGCCGGTGTCGTCGCCCGCGCCTTCCGGCAGGTCGGTGACGGTGGCCGGGAGATCGGCGACGGCCCAGTGCCAGAAGCCGGAGCCGGTCGGCGCGTCGGCGTCGTAGACCGTGACGGCGTAGCTCTTCGTGCCTTCCGGCGCGCCGGTCCAGGACAGCTGCGGCGACGTGTCTTCGCCGCCGGGCACGCCGAAGATCCCGGAGAACTGCTCGGCGGACCAGGCCGCGCCGTCGGCGACGGTCGTGCTCGTGACGGTGAAGCTCGGCACCTCGGGAAGGCGCGCGAACGGGGAGTTGGCGGACATGGGTTCCTCTCGCTGGAAGCGGTACCTCATCGACGATAACACTAATAATCGATGATTTGTCAGATCGTCTATCCTGAGGGCATGAAGCAGATGCTGTCCGAGCAGATCTACGACCAGGTCCGCGCCGCGATCATGCGCGGCGAGGTCGAGCCGGGGCAGGCGCTGAAACCGCAGGAGCTGGCGGCGCGGTACGAGGTCAGCCTCGCCGTGGTGCGGGAGGCGCTGGTCCGGTTGGTCGGCGAGGGGCTGGCGGAACGGCTGACGAACCGCGGGTTCGCGGTGCCGGCGCTCGCCGATCGGCGGTGGCAGGAGATCGTCGAGGCGCGTCAGACGGTCGAGCCCGCGATGCTGCGGTTGTCCGTCGCGCGCGGAGACTTGGAGTGGGAGACGCGGGTGCGTGCGGCGGGACACCGGCTCGCCCGGACGCCGATGTATGTGCCGGACGAAGGCAGCTACTACTCCGCTGCTTGGGCGGAGGCGCACCGCTTGTTCCACCGCACGCTGCTCGACGGCTGCGGGAACGCGGTGCTGTTGGAGAATTTCGACCGGATGTGGATGGCGAGCGAACTGGCCCGGCGGTGGACGGTGCACCCGGCTTACCGGCTTCCTGTGGAAGAGGTGCTCGCTCAGCACGAGGAGTTAGAGAGGGCGGCGCTGGGCCGGGATCCGGAGGTGGCGGCAGGGCTGCTGACGGCTCATCTGGGGGCGACGGCGACGCTGTTGACGGGTGCGGAGTCAGCGGGGGAGTAGCGGCGAGAATTTCTTGCCGTGAAACGGAGGGGGCCCGGTGGCAATGCGCGGGGAATTGGCGGCGAACCACCTGGCGGGGGAGCAGGGCTCGTGAGCGCAGCGCCGGGATAAGCCCGCTTCCCTTGTCCCACAAAGAAAAAAGCTCCCCGCGCCAACGCGCGAGGAGCCCTTCCCTGCAAACCGTCTCACTCAGCCGGTGGCTGGTACACCTTCGTCAGCTTCCCAGCCGATTCGCGGTCCAAGAGCCACAGCGTCCGCCGGTACCCGCGGGCGCCCGAGACCGGGATCTGCGTTTCCGGCGCACCGGCCAGTGCCTGCGCGACCGCGTCCGCCTTGGCCGTTCCCGCCGTCATCAGCCACACCTCGCGGGCGCGGCGGATGGCGGGCAGCGTGAGCGAAACGCGCGTCGGCGGGGGCTTCGGGCAGTCGCGGACCGGGACCACCGAGCGCTGGGTTTCGCGCACCTCGGCGGTTTCCGGGAACAGCGACGCGGTGTGGCCCTCGCCGCCGAGGCCCAGCAGCATGATGTCGAACTCCGGCACGTCGGCACCGGGGCCCGCCGCGTCGGAGAGGACCTTCGCGTAGGCCTCGGCGGCCGCGTCGACGTCGTCGCCGAATTCGCCGTCCGACGGGGCCATCGCGTGCACCCGCTCCGGAGCCAGCGGCACGTGGTCGAGCAGGGCTTCGCGCGCGCCCTTCTCGTTGCGCTCGTCCGAATCCGCCGGGACGAACCGTTCGTCGCCCCAGTAGATGTCCAACCGCGACCAGTCGATCGCGTCCCGCGCGCTCGACTCCCGCAGTTCCCGCAGCACGGCGATGCCGGTGCCGCCGCCAGTGAGCACCACCGACGCGGCACCCCGGGCTGCCTGCACGTCGACGATCCGGGTCACCAGGCGGGCCGCGGCGGCCGCGGCGAGCAGATCCGGGTTTTCGTAGACGACGACCTCGGTCCGGCTCATGACGTGCTCTTTTCCGCGGTCTTGCGGGCCGTCTTCGGCTTCGCGGCGGCAGCGGGCTTAGCCGAAGCGGAAGCCTTGGCAGCAGCGGGTTTCGACCCGTTGGACGCGGCGATCTTGTGCAGCCCGTGCAGCGCCGCCTCGTAGATCTCGTCCGGGTCGAGCCGCCGCAGTTCCTCCACGAGGCACTCGGGATTGCTGCGCCGCTGCAACGCGATCCGCCGCGTCGGCTGGCCCGGCTGGGTCAGCGTGCCGACCCGTCCGTCCGGCCGCGTCAGCTCCACCGCGCCCGATTTCCGTTCCAGTTTCACCGAGATGATGCCCTGCGCGCTCGAGCTCTTGACCCGGTGCACCGGTGCCTTGAGGTACTCGGCGAGCCAGCCCGCGAGCAACTCGGTGGACGGCGAATCCGCTTCGCCGGTCACCGTCGCGCTCGTGATCTTCTCGTACGGCGGGAGGTCCAGCGCCGACACCAGCTGCGCCCGCCAGCGGGTCAGCCGGGTCCACGCCAGGTCGGTGTCACCCTCCACATAGGACTTCGCACGCGTGGTGAGAGACCTTATGGGGCTCTTTTCCGCGGCCGAGTCGGTGATCCGCCGCTGTGCCAGCTGGCCGAGCGGGTCCTCTGCGGGAGCCTTCGGACCGGCCCCGGGCCACCAGGTGACGATCGGCGCGTCCGGCAGCAGCAGCGGCACGACGGCGCTCTGCCCCTGCGCGGCCAGCGGACCGTACAGCCGCAGCACGATGACCTCGCTCGCGCCGGCGTCGCCGCCGACGCGGATCTGACCGTCTATGCGCGGCGCGGCCGTGCGCGCGCCCTTCGCCACGACGATGACCCGCGACGGGTGTTCCCGGCTGGCGTCGTTCGCGGCCTCGATGGCGTCCTCGAGCTTGGCGTCGTCGTCCGCGACGATCACCAGCGTCAGCACCCGGCCGAGCGCGACCTGGCCGCCCTGCTCGCGGATCTCCACCAGTTTCTTGTTCAGCGCCGACGTCGTGGTCGACGGCAGGTCGATGATCACGGACGCCTCCAGTGTTTTTGCGGGATACCCGCACCCAGTCGGCGCCCGTGGTCCGCTTCGCGATTGTGACTCACGGACGCCTCCAGTGCCTGCCGGTACGCTCCAGCATCTCGTCAGCCGACTTCGGTCCCCAGCTGCCCGGCGGGTACTGCTCCGGCGCGGTGCCGAGCTTCGCCCAGTGCGACAGCACCGGGTCGAGGATCTCCCACGACAGCTCGACTTCCTCGTTCACCGGGAACAGCGACGGCTCGCCCAGCAGCACGTCCAGGATCAGCCGCTCGTAGGCCTCCGGCGACGATTCGGTGAACGCGTGGCCGTAGCCGAAGTCCATCGTGACGTCGCGGACCTCCATCGTGGTCCCCGGCACCTTCGACCCGAACCGCAGCGTGATGCCCTCGTCCGGCTGCACGCGGATGACCAGCGCGTTCTGTCCCAGCTCCTCGGTGGAGGTGGAGTCGAACGGCAGGTGCGGCGCGCGCTTGAACACGACCGCGATCTCGGTGACGCGACGGCCGAGCCGCTTGCCGGTGCGCAGGTAGAACGGCACGCCCGCCCAGCGGCGGTTCTGCACCTCCAGCGTCACCGCGGCGTAGGTCTCGGTCGTCGAGTCCTTCGCGAACCCGGCTTCCTGCAACAGCCCCGGCACCTTCGTGCCGCCCTGCCAGCCGCCCGCGTACTGCCCGCGCGCCGAGGTCTGGTCGAGCGGCCGCATCGGCTTGGTCGCCGCCAGCACCTTGGCCTTCTCCGAGCGCAGCGCCTTCGGCTCGAACGACAGCGGCTCGTCCATCGCGGTGAAAGCGAGCAACTGCAGCAGGTGGTTCTGGATGACGTCGCGCGCGGCGCCGATCCCGTCGTAGTACCCCGCGCGGCCGCCGAGGCCGATGTCCTCGGCCATGGTGATCTGCACGTGGTCGATGAAGTTGGCGTTCCAGATCGGCTCGAACAGCTGGTTCGCGAAGCGCAGCGCCAGGATGTTCTGCACCGTCTCCTTGCCGAGGTAGTGGTCGATGCGGAACACCGACTCCTCGGGGAAGACGTCGTTCACGATCGCGTTGAGCTCCTTGGCGCTCTTGAGATCGTGGCCGAACGGCTTCTCGATGACCACGCGCCGCCAGGTGTTCTCGTCGGCCTGCGCGAGGCCCGAACGCGCCAGCTGCTTGGTCACCACCGGGAACGCGCCCGGCGGGATCGACAGATAGAACGCCGTGTTGCCGCCGGTGCCGCGTTCCTCGTCCAGTTCGCGCACGGTCTGCGCGAGCCGGTCGAAGGCGTCGTCGTCGTCGAAAGTGCCTTGGACGAAACGGATTCCCTCGGCGAGCCGGTTCCAGACCGACTCCTTGAACGGCGTCCGCGCGTGCTCCCGCACCGAATCGTGCACCAGCTCGCCGAAGTCCTGGTGTTCCCAGTCCCGGCGGGCGAAGCCGACCAGCGAGAACCCGGCGGGCAGCAGCCCGCGGTGCGCGAGGTCGTAGATCGCGGGCATGAGCTTCTTGCGCGCCAGGTCGCCGGTGACGCCGAAGATCACCAGGCTCGACGGACCGGCGATCCGCGGCAGCCGCTTGTCGCGGGGATCCCGCAGCGGGTTGCGCCACGTGGTCACTGAGCGGCCTCCTGCACTGCCCGGACGAGCTCGGCGAGCCCGGCGGCGCGGTCGGTCAGGTGCAGCCGCAGCACCGGACGGCCGTGCTCGGCGAGCACCTGGCCGTCGCCGAGGGCCTGCGCGTGCTGGAGCTGCCCGAGCGTGTACGGGCGGTCCGGCACCGAGAGGTCTTCGTCGACGGCACCGGTGATCTGCAGGAAGCTGCCGTTCTGGTGGCCGCCCTTGTGGTACTGCCCGGTGGAGTGCAGGAACCGCGGGCCCCAGCCGAACGTGGTCTGCACGCCGGTCCGCTTGGCGATTTCGCCGCGCAGCAACGAAGTCGACGCGTCGTCCAGCCGGTCCAGGTAGGCCTGAACGGCGATGTATCCGCCGTCGGCCACCGAGCCGAAGAACGCGCGGAGCACATCGGCGAGCTTGCCGTCGGTCGAAACCCCTTCGCTGCCAAAGACTTCGACGGCACCGTCCACAGTGGCCGGTTCCTCGCCGCCCTTCAGCTTCTCCGGGTCGTCCAGCAATGCGCGAGCCGCCTTCTTGGCTGCCTCGACGTCAGGCTGGTCGAACGGGTTGATCTCCAGCAGCCGTCCGACGAGCGCGGTCGCGAACTCCCACAACAGGAACTGCGCGCCGAGCGGGCCGGTGACCGAGATCTGCGCCGCACCTTCCGGCGCGCCGATCGCGACCGCGGTCGCGTCCTTGCCGTGGTCGGCGAACCCGGGTGCGTCCGGGCCGTCGACGGCCACCGGCAGCAGGCCGGTGCCGAGCTTGCCGGTGGACTCGGCGATCAGCTGCTCCGCCCAGTCCGGGAATCCCTTGATCCCGGAACCGGTGTCGGCCAGCACGACCTTTTCCGCACCGGCTTCGTGCGCCGCGCCCCACGCCGCCGCCAGCTGCACAGCCGGGTTCTCGGCAGTGTCCTCGGCCAGCGTCTCCGCCACCGAGGCGGCCTGGTCGAGCAGCCGCGCGACGTCCGCGCCCGCGAGACCGGCCGGCACGAGGCCGAACGCGGTCAGCGCGGAGTAGCGGCCGCCGACGTGCGGGTCGGCCAGGAAGGTCTTGCGGTAGCCCTCTTTCTCCGCCAGTTCGGAGAACGGGGAGCCGGGATCGGTGACGACGACGATGCGCCGCGTCGCGTCGATCCCGGCATCCGCGAACGCCTTGGCGAAGATCCGGCGGTGGCTGTCCGTCTCGACAGTGCCGCCGGATTTCGACGACACCACGATGACAGTGCGCTCGAGGTCGCCCGCGAGCGCGTCGGCCACCTGGCCGGGGTCGGTCGTGTCGAGCACCGTGAGCGGGACGCCGGCGGTGGCGGTGATGACCTCCGGCGCGAGCGACGAGCCGCCCATGCCGGCGAGCACCACGCGGTCCACGCCCTCGCTGCGCAGTTCCGCGCGCAGCGCTTCGATTTCCCCGATCAACGGACGCGACGACTTGTGCAACGTCGTCCAGGACAATCGGATCGACGCTTCGGACTCGGCGTCCGGACCCCACAGCGTGGAGTCCTTGGCGGCGAGCTTGGCAGCGGCGCCGTCTTCGGCCAGCCGCTGCGCCAGCGGCGCTGCCTTTTCTGCCAGTTCGGCGTCGACGATCACGACGCCGGTTTCGTCCCCGCTCATGGTCTCTGGTTCAGCCCCTCGCTTTGTTCAGCTGCCCGGTTACCGTGTCCAGCAGTTCCTGCCAGGACTTCTCGAACTTCTCGACGCCTTCGGTCTCCAGCGTCGCGAACACGTCCGGCACGTCGATGCCGGCCGCGGACAGCTTGTCGAAGATCGCCTGCGCCTGCTCGCCCTTTCCGGAAACCGTGTCGCCGGTGATCTCGGCGTGGTCGGCGACCGAGTCCATGGTCTTCTCGGGCATCGTGTTCACGACGTCCTTGACCACGAGCTGGTCGACGTACCGGGTGTCGGAGTAGGCCGGGTCCTTCACGCCGGTGGAGGCCCACAGCGGACGCTGCGCGTTCGCGCCGGCTTCGGCGAGCGCCTTCCACTGGTCCGTGGCGAACAGCTTCTCGAAGGCCGAGTACGCGAGCCGCGCGTTGGCGATGGCCGCCTCGCCCAGCAGCGCCTTGGCCTCGTCGGTGCCGATCGTGTTCAGCCGCTTGTCGACCTCACTGTCCACACGGGACACGAAGAACGACGCGACCGAGTGGATGCCCTTGAGGTCGTGGCCGTTGGCCTTCGCCTGCTCCAGGCCGGCGAAGAAGGCCTTGATGACGGCCTCGTAGCGCTCGACGGAGAAGATCAGCGTGACGTTGACGCTGATGCCCTCGGCGAGCACCGCGGTGATCGCGGGCAGACCCTCTTCGGTCGCCGGGATCTTGATCATCACGTTCGGCCGGTCGACGGTCTTCCACAGGTCCTTGGCCTCGGCCACCGTCTTCTCGGTGTCCTTCGCCAGGCGCGGGTCCACCTCGATGGACACGCGGCCGTCGACGCCGTTCGTGGCGTTGTACACGTCGCGGAACAGGTCCGCGGCGTTGCGCACGTCGGTGGTGGTCAGCTCCCGGACAGTGCCGTCGAGGTCCGCGCCGCGGGCGGCGAGGTCGTTGACCTGCGCGTCGTAAGCGGCACCCTTCGACAGGGCGTTCGCGAAGATCGTCGGGTTGGTGGTCACGCCGACGACGTGCTTGTCGCGGACGAGCCCGGCGAGGTTGCCCGATTCCAGGCGTTCCCGCGAAAGGTCGTCCAGCCAGATCGAGACGCCTGCTTCGGAGAGCTGCGCGAGTCGGTCAGTCATGAGTGCACTCCCTTCAATTCAGTTCTTGGTGTTGGCGATCGAGCGGCGGGCGGCGTCGACCACGGCTTCGGCGGTGAAGCCGAACTCGCGGAACAGCGTCGCGGCGTCGGCCGAGGCGCCGTAGTGCTCGATCGAAACGTTCTCGCCGGCGTCGCCGGTGAAGCGCTGCCACGGCATCGCGATCCCGGCCTCGACCGAAACGCGGGCCTTGACCGACGGCGGCAGGACCGCGTCCTTGTAGTCCTGGTCCTGCGCGTCGAACCACTCGACACACGGCATGGAGACCACGCTGGTGGGGATGCCGTCGGCCTCGAGGGTCTTGCGTGCCTCGACGGCCAGCTGGACCTCGGAGCCGGTCGCCATCAGCACGACCTCCGGGGTGCCGTTGGACGCCTCGGCCAGCACGTAGCCGCCCTTCTTGACGCCCTCGGCGTTCGTGCCCTCCAGCACCGGCACGTTCTGCCGGGTCAGCGCGAAGCCGGACGGGTGGTGCACGTCCTCAAGAACGGCCTTCCACGCGTACGCGGTCTCGTTGGCGTCCGCCGGGCGGACGACGTTGAGGCCCGGGATGGCGCGCAGCGCGGCGACCTGCTCGATCGGCTGGTGCGTCGGGCCGTCCTCGCCGAGGCCGATCGAGTCGTGCGTCCACACGTAGATGACCGGGGCCTTCATCAGCGCGGCGAGCCGGACCGGCGGGCGCATGTAGTCGGAGAAGGTGAGGAAGGTCGCGCCGTACGGGCGGGTGCCGCCGTGCAGCGCGATGCCGTTGAGGATCGAGCCCATCGCGTGCTCGCGGATGCCGAAGTGCAGCGTGCGGCCGTACGGGTTGGTCTTCCACATGTCGGTGCCGGCCTCGGCCGGGCCGAACGAGTCGGCGCCCTTCATGGTGGTGTTGTTGCTCTCCGCGAGGTCCGCGGAACCGCCCCACAGCTCGGGCAGCGGCTCGGCCAGCGCGTTCAGCACCTCGCCGGAGGCCTTGCGGGTGGCGATGCCCTTGGCGTCCGGCTCCCACGACGGCAGGTTGTCCGCGAAGCCCTCGGGCAGCGTGCGGGCGGACAGCCGGTCGGCCAGCTTCTTGCGCTCCGGGTTCGCCGCGGCCCACGCCTCGAAGCGCTCCTGCCACTCGGCGCGCTCCTTCTCGCCGCGCTCGATCAGCTGGCGGGTGTGCGTGAGAACCGCGTCGTCGACGTCGAAGTTCTTCTCCGGGTCGAAGCCCAGCGCCTTCTTGACACCGGCGACCTCTTCCGCGCCCAGCGCCGCGCCGTGCGCCTTGCCGGTGTTCATCTTCGTCGGGGCCGGGTAGCCGATGATCGTGCGCAGCTGGATGAACGACGGCCGCCCGGTCTCGGCCTGCGCCGCCTTGATGGCCGCCTCGATCGCGACGACGTCCTCGCCGCCCTCGACGGTCTGCACGTGCCAGCCGTAGGCCTCGTACCGCTTCGCGACGTCCTCGGACAGCGCGATGTTGGTGTCGTCCTCGATGGAGATCTTGTTGTCGTCGTAGAAGACGATCAGGTTGCCCAGCTGCTGGCGGCCCGCGATGGACGAGGCCTCGGAGGTGACGCCCTCTTCGATGTCGCCGTCGGAGGCGATCACGTAGATGTGGTGGTCGAAGATGCTCTCGCCGGCGGGGGCGTCCGGGTCGAGCAGACCGCGCTCGCGCCGCGCCGCCATCGCCATGCCGACGCCGTTCGCGAGGCCCTGGCCCAGCGGGCCGGTGGTGGTCTCGACGCCCTTGGTGTGCCGGTACTCCGGGTGGCCCGGGGTCTTGGAGCCCCAGCGGCGCAGCTGCTCGAGGTCTTCCAGCTCCAGGCCGAAGCCGGCCAGGTACAGCTGGATGTAGAGGGTCAGGCTGGAGTGGCCGGCGGAGAGGACGAACCGGTCGCGGGCGGGCCACTCCGGGTCCGCCGGGTCGTGCCGCATCGTGCGCTGGAACAGCGTGTACGCCAGCGGCGCCAGGCTCATCGCAGTGCCCGGGTGTCCGCTGCCGCAGTTTTCGACGGCGTCCGCGGCCAGCACGCGGGCGGTGTCTACGGCGCGGGTGTCGGTCTCGGTCCAGTCGGCCGGCACATTGCGCCGGAGCAAGGGGTTGGTCTCGCTGCTAGAGGTTTCGGACACTGAACTCGAACTCCTGCGTCGGTGAAGTGGTGGCTGTATTCCGTGCGTGCCGCTCAAGTGCTGCGGTGTGCGCCCTCAGTTATCTCAATCGATCCCGAAGGGACGATATTCCTGCTGGCGGCGCTGTGCAGGCGGAGCGAGCGGCCCGACGCTGTCACCCTAGTGCGTACACGTGCGCGCGAGCGCGGGCGACAGCCCCGCGGGTGAGGTGATCCTGCCCGCCTGTCCTTCCCCGGCTACCCGTCGCGGGCCTTCGCGACTCGCGGGGCGACGTGACGGACGAGACATCGCCGGGCGTGTCCCGGACCCGCGGGCGTCGAGCCCATCCGCCACGTCTAACATCGATCGCGGGCCAGGCACGGAAGTTCTCACACAGCACCACCTGTTTCTTCCGGGCCGCCCGGCCCAGGACTGACTCAGGGAGAGAAATGTCGTTGGTGAACGCTGCGCACGGACGCAGTGAAGACACCAGCGCCGTACCCCCGGACGGCGGACGGCCGAGCGGGGCCCGGCGAAGCTTCCGCCAGGTGGCCGGCGCGTACGCCGCGCTGGCGAAGCCGCGCGTGATCGAGCTTCTCCTCGTCACCACGATCCCCGCGATGTTCCTCGCCGGGCGCGAGGTGCCGAACCCGTGGCTGGTGGTCGCGACGCTGGTCGGCGGCACGATGGCCGCGGGCAGCGCGAACGCGCTCAACTGCGTGATCGACAGCGACATCGACAAGGTCATGAACCGCACCAAGCGGCGTCCGCTGGTGAAGGACGCGGTGCCGCGGCGCAACGCGCTGATCTTCGGCCTCGTGCTGGGCGTCGCCTCGTTCGCCGTCCTGTACTTCACGGTGAACCTGCTGGCGGCGGTCCTCGCGATCGCGACGATCCTGTTCTACATCTTCGTCTACACCCTCGGCCTCAAGCGGCGGACGTCGCAGAACGTGGTCTGGGGCGGGGCCGCGGGCTGCATGCCGGTGCTGATCGGCTGGGTCGCGGTCACCGGGACCGTGCAGTGGCCGGCGTTCGTGATGTTCGGCGTGATCTTCTTCTGGACGCCGCCGCACACCTGGGCGCTGGGCATGAAGTACCGCGACGACTACGAGCGCGCGGGCGTGCCGATGCTTCCGGTCGTCGCGACCGCCGAGCACGTGGCCCGGCAGATCGTCATCTACTCGTGGGTGATGGTCGCCTGGACGCTGCTGCTGCTCCCGGTCACCAGCTGGCTGTACGCGACCTTCGCGATCCTCGCCGGCGGCTGGTTCCTCTTCTACGCGCACCGGCTGCAGGCCGCCGTGCACCGCGGCGAGGAGACCAAGCCGATGGCGCTGTTCCACCGGTCGAACACGTACCTGATGATCGTGTTCGTCGCGCTGGCGGTCGACTCGGCGATCGGCTTGCCGGTCCTCGGCCTCCCGTTCTGACCCGTTCCGCCGAACGCACCCAATGTGGCATTGGGTGCGTGAGACGCACCCAATGTGGCGTTCGGTGCGTCAGATGCACCCAATGCCACATTGGGGCGCTGGCAGGAATGGCCCGGGATCCTCGCCGGTTGCACTCTTCCGGCCCCGATCCCGACCTGAAAGCAGGACCTTTCCTTGCCCGAGGAACCGGCCTACGAAGCCGAGCTGCGCCGCGAACAGGCCTACACCGACGCCCTGTTCGCGAAGCTCGACTCCGAACGCACCCAGACCCAGCGCCGGCTGGACGAGACCCTGCGCCAGACCGGCGGGACGCCGCAGGCGCGGACCGAACGCGAAGCCGCCACGAACCTGCACAGCGACCGGCTCGCCCAGCTCGGGTCGGTCGAGCAGGGATTGTGCTTCGGGCGGCTGGACTTCGTGCCGGGCAGCACCTCCGAAGACACCGAGGAGACCGCCTACATCGGACGGCTCGGCCTGTTCGACGAGGACGACGACTACCGGCCGCTGCTGATCGACTGGCGCGCCCCGGTCGCGCGACCCTTCTACCTCGCCACCGCCGCGTCGCCGGACGGCGTGCGCCGCCGCCGGCATCTGCGGTCGCTGAGCCGTCGCGTCACCGGCTTCGACGACGAGATCCTCGACCTGACCGCCGCCGACCAGGGCCAGGATCTCGGGCTCGCCGGCGAGGCCGCGCTGCTGGCCGCGCTGGAGCGCCGCCGGACCGGCGAGATGGCCGACATCGTCGCCACCATCCAGGGCGAGCAGGACCGGATCATCCGCGCCCCGCTCGGCGGGGTGATGGTCGTGCAGGGCGCGCCGGGCACGGGGAAGACCGCGGTCGCGCTGCACCGCGCGGCGTATCTGCTCTACACGCACCGCCAGCAGTTGACCACGCGCGGCGTGCTCGTCGTCGGCCCGAACTCGACCTTCCTGCGCTACATCGGCCAGGTGCTGCCGTCGCTCGGCGAGACCGGCGTGCTGCTGTCGACCATCGGGCAGCTGTGGCCGGGCTTGGACGCCGACGGCGTCGAGTCTCCGGAAGCGGCCGAGGTGAAGGGCCGGCTGGTGATGGCCGACGTCCTCGCCAAGGCTGTTCGGGATCGGCAAGGTGTACCCGATCCGGTGATCGAAATCGAGCACGAACGCGAGATCCTCAAGCTCGACCGGAAGACCTGCGCGCAGGCCCGCACCCGGGCACGGCGCTCGCGCCGGCCGCACAACCTCGCGCGGCGACTGTTCATCTCCGACGTCCTCGACGCGCTCACCCGGCAGGCCGCCCGCGCGTTGGGCGAGGACCTGCTGGACGCGCAGGACGTCCAGGACATCCGCGCCGAGCTGGCCGCGAGCCCCGCGGTCGCTGCCGCGCTGAACTCGCTGTGGCCGAAACTCACCCCGGGAGGCCTGCTCGACGACCTGTTCGCCGACCGCGAACACCTCGATCGGGCGGCGGGCGACCTGCTGTCCGAAGAGGACCGCCAGCACCTGGAGAGCGGCCGCACCGCGAAGTGGACGCCCGCCGACGTGCCGCTGCTCGACGAACTGGCCGAACTGCTCGGCACCGACGATTCCGAGGAGGAGGCCGAGGACAAGCGTCGCGAACGCGTCGAGCGCGCCTACGCCGAGGGCGTGCTGGACATCCTGGACCAGGACGAGGAAATCCAGGACGAAGAGGTCCTGCGGGTGTCCGACGTGCTGGACGCCGAGCTGTTCGCCGAACGGCAGCAGGCGCGCAGCCAGCTGACCGCGGCGCAGCGGGCCGCGCAGGACCGGACGTGGACGTTCGGGCACGTGATCGTCGACGAGGCGCAGGAACTGTCCGCGATGGACTGGCGGCTGCTGATGCGCCGCACGCCGAACCGGTCGATGACGCTGGTCGGCGATGTCGCGCAGACCGGGGCCGCCGGGGGAGCGCGGACGTGGGACGAGGTGCTGTCGCCGTACGTCGCGGACCGCTGGCGGCTGGAGCAGCTGACAGTGAACTACCGGACCCCGGCGGAGATCATGGCGGTCGCGGCGGGCGTGCTCGCCGAACTCGACGTGGACCTGGCCGCGCCGGCGTCGGTGCGCGAGACCGGGGTGCCGCCGTGGGGCGTGGAAGTCGCTTCGCTGGACGCGGAACTGCCCGCGCTGGTGGCCGCCGAACTGTCCGCTGTGGACGGTGGGACCGTGGCGGTGCTGGTGCCCGGCGGTCGCGTCGACGAGGTGCGGAAGCTGCTTCCCGAGGACGAGCGGCTGAGCGTGCTGACCGTCGACCGTTCCAAGGGGCTGGAGTTCGACGGGGTCGTGCTGGTGTCGCCGGACGAGATCGTCGCGGGCTCGGCGCGCGGGCTCAACGACCTGTACGTGGCGCTGACCAGGGCGACGCAGCGGCTCGGCGTGGTGCGGACCGGTCCGGCGGTGCCCGCGCTCGGCGGCCTTGGTTAATCTTCCGCCATGCAGAACATCGGCAGGACAGCCGTCATCGGCGCGTGCGCAGCGATCGCCGCGCTCGGCCTCACGGCCTGCGGCGGCGACAGCAGCGCGGCCCCGGCGGCCCCGAGCCGCGAGTGCACCGCGGACGACATCAAGACCACCGGGAACTTCGGCCAGCCGCCGACGATCACCATCCCGGACGACTGCGCCCCGCCGAAGAAGCTGCTCACCAAGGACCTCTCGGCGGGCACCGGGAAGGCCGCGGCCGCCGGGTCGAAGCTGTCGATGAACTACCTGGTCGTCACCTGGTCGAACAAGAAGAAGCTCGACAGCTCGTTCGACCGCGGCGAGCCGTTCGGCCTCGACCTCGGCGCCGGACAGGTCATCGACGGCTGGGACCAGGGTCTCGTCGGCGTGAAGCAGGGCGGGCGGCGGCTGATGATCATCCCGCCCGCCCTCGCCTACAAGGACGGCGGACGCGGCATCGCGCCCAACGAAACGCTGGTGTTCGTGACCGACGCCCTCTCGGTCGGCTGAGCTTTCCGGCCGTGCGGCGTCCTCGCCGGTCTTCGTTGGCTTTGCGGACGCCGCGCGAGCCGTCGTGCCCGGCCGCGAACAGTTCGCTGGTGTTCGCGGCCGGCGCGCTGCCGGTGTGCTGAGCTAGGGGATCAGCAGCAGCTTTCCGGTCGTCCGGCGTCCCTGCAGGTCCTCGTGGGCCTTGCGGGCGTCGGCGAGCGGGTAGCGGCCGCCGATGCGGACGTTGAGCGAACCGTCCTGCACGGCGGCGAAGAGTTCGCTGGCGCGCCAGTCGAGTTCCTCGCGGGTGCGCAGGTAGTGGCCGAGCGTCGGGCGGGTCAGGAAGAGCGAGCCGCCGGAGTTGAGCCGCTGCGGGTCGATCGGCGGCACCGGGCCGCTGGCCGCGCCGAACAGCGCCAGCGTGCCGCGGATCTTCAGGCTGGCGAGGCTGCCGTCGATGGTGCTCTTGCCGACGCCGTCGTAGACCGCGGCGACGCCCTCGCCGTTGGTCAGCTCGCGGGTCGCGGCGGCGAAGTCCTCGCGGTCGTAGCGGATCACGTGGTCCGCGCCGGCGCCGCGGGCCAGCTCGGCTTTCTCGTCGGTGGACACCGTGGCCAGCACTCGCGCGCCGCGCGCCTTCGCCAGCTGCACCAGCAGCAAACCGACGCCGCCGGCCGCCGCGTGGACGAGGATGTCGTCGCCCGCTTGCACTTCGTAGGTCGAACGCACCAGGTAGTGCGCGGTCAGGCCCTGCAGCATCGTGGCCGCGGCGGTCCCGTCGGACACGCCTTCGGGCACCTTCACCGTGGCGCTGGCCGGGACCACGGCGCGCTGGGCGTAGCTGCCGAGCACGCCCTGCCAGGTCACGCGGTCGCCGGGAGCGAATTCGGTGACGCCCTCGCCGGTCTCTACGACTGTCCCGGCGCCCTCGGAGCCGAGGACGAACGGCAGGTCGATCGGGTAGATGCCCTGGCGCTGATAGGTGTCGATGTAGTTGACGCCCGCGGCGGCGAGGTCGACCAGCAGTTCGCCCGCGCCGGGCGGGCCGGGCTCGATCTCGGCCAGTTCCAGCACTTCCGGGCCGCCGGTCCGGGTCACCTGCACTGCGGTCGGCATGGTTCCTCCTCGAGATGTGCGCGTCTGGCGTCCACTATGGCCGAGAACACGGTCGGGCCGCGGGGGCGGGGGTCTCGGGTTAAGCTCCGGACGTGGCTGAGGAGACCGAAAACACGCCGACCGCGCCGACCGCCCGCCAGCTGGCCTCCGCCCGCGGCTTCGTGGCGAAGCACGGCAAACCGGCGCGCGCCGTGGTCGAGAACATCGGGCTGGCCGGCGCGCGGGTCGTGCTCGTGGGCCCGGACGGGGCGATGGGCGACGTGCTGGTCGCCGGGGTGGAGACCGGCGCCGCGCTGGTTGAGCAGGTCGACGACCTCGAGGCCGCGGAGTGGGACAGCGAAACCGTGAAGACGGTCAAGATCGGTGCCGCGCACCGGCGCAAGATGGCCGGGCCGCGAGCGGGCCGGTGACGCGCTCGGCGATTTTCGTCGGCTGCGCCGCGCTGCCCGAGGGCGACGGCGACGAGGCCGCGGTGCTGCCCGCGCTCGCGGACCTCGGATTCACCGTGACCTGGGCGGCCTGGGATTCGGCCGCGGACTTCGCTTCCGCGGACATCGTGGTGTTGCGTGCTGCCTGGGACTACCCCTCGCGTCGGGAGGAATTCCTCAGCTGGTGCGAAGACGTTCCCGGGCTGAGCAACTCGGCCGCGGTCGTGCGGTGGAACACCGACAAGACTTACCTAGGCGAACTGCTCGACGCGGGCGTGCCGACGGTGCCGGTCGAGATCGTGCCGCTGGGGGAGAAGCCGCGCTGGCCGAAGAAACCGTTCGTGGTGAAGCCTTCGGTGGGCGCGGGAGGCCGCGACGCCGCCCGGTTCTCGTCGTCCGGTGCGGACGCGGAGCGGCATCTGCGCGCTTTGCACGACGACGGGCGCACGGGTCTGATCCAGCCGTATCAGTCCAGTGTGGACACTCAGGGCGAGATCGCGGTGACGTACTTCGGCGGCGTTTATTCGCATGCCTTCACGAAATTCGCTCCGGTCGAGTCCTCAATGGACACCTCGGGGTTGTATCGCGAAGAGCGGCTGGCGGCCGCTGTCCCGGCTCCGGAGGTGCGTGCGGTGGCGGAAGACGCGCTGGACGCCGCTTGCGGGTTGCTCGGCATTTTGCGGGCGGAACTCTTGTACGCGCGGGTGGATCTGGTCCGCGGGGACGACGGGCGTCCGCTGGTGCTGGAGCTGGAGTTGACTGAGCCGTCGCTGGGTTTCCGGCACGCGGACGCGGGCGCGCCGTTGCGATTCGCGTCTGCGGTGCGGCAGCAGTTGGCCTAGCTGGGTTCGGCGGCTGCTCGCCGCTTCGCCGCCAGCCGTTCCGCCCGGGGCCAGCGGACGTCGCTCGCCCAGCCGAACCGCTCGAACGCCCAGATCACCCGCGCCGAGACGTCCACCTGTCCGCGCAGCACGCCGTGCCGGGCGCAGGTCGGGTCGGCGTGGTGGGAGTTGTGCCACGACTCGCCCATGGACAGCAGGGCCAGCGGCCAGAAGTTCGCCGCGCGGTCGCGGCTCGCGAACGGGCGGTCGCCGATCAGGTGGCACACCGAGTTCACCGACCAGGTCACGTGGTGCAGGAACGCGATCCGCACCAGACCGGCCCAGAAGAACGCCGTCAGCGCGCCCTGCCAGGTGCCGCTGAACGCCCAGCCGAGCGCGGCGGGCAGGGCGAGGCTGAGAGTGATCCACAGCCAGAAGAACCGGTTCACCAGGCGTAGGTCGCGATCGCTGACGAGGTCCGGCGCGAAGCGGTCGGCGTTGGTGACCTCGCGCTGGAACATCCAGCCCATGTGCGCGTGCCAGAACCCCCGCAGCAGCGCGGCGGGCGACGTGCCGAAGAGCCACGGGGAATGCGGATCGCCCTCGCGGTCGGAAAACGCGTGGTGGCGGCGGTGGCTCGCGACCCAGAAAATCACCGACCCCTGCACGGCCATGCTCCCGGCGATCGCGAGCGCGATCCGCAGCGGGCGGCTCGCTTTGAAGGCGCCGTGGGTGAAGTAGCGGTGGTACCCGACGGTCACGCCGAGCGTCGCGAGCACGTAGAAGACGGTCGCGAGGATCAGGTCGGTCCAGCCGATGCCCCACCCCCAGAGCAGCGGCACGGCGGCGATCAGCGCGGCGAACGGCACGAGCAGGAACGTCTTGAGCACGATCATCTCGGCGGTCCCGCGCCGGCCGGAGAGAAGGGGTTTGCCGGTACGGGCAGGGGCGGTCGGCATGGCGGCACCTCGGGCTTCGCGGGGCTTGCGGAAAGCCGGTCGGCGACGACGGTAAGCCGCCGACCTGTCCGCCGGGCCGACGCGCAGTTACGTCCGGATGACCGTCAGTTCGCGGTGGCGAGTTCCCGCTTCTCCGCGGGCTCCAGCGACGTCACCGGACCGCGGTCGCGGGTTCCCGTCCACAGCACGGCCGTCACCACGATCACGAGCGCCGAGCCCAGCACGTGGAACGACACCATCGCCTCGGGCACGCCCAGCGCGTACTGCACCGTCCCCAGAACCCCCTGCAGCAGCGCGACAATCCACACCCACGCATATCGCTGCCACACGCTCTTAGGCGCACCGACGCGCATCAGCGTGAGCCCGAAGACCCCCAGCACCACGAGGTAAGCGATCAGCAAGCCGCTGTGGACCCGGGCCAGCTGCTCGATCGGGGCGTCGAGGCGATGCGTGTTCACGTCGCCGCCGTGCGGGCCCGCGCCGGTGACCGTCGTGCCGGCGATCAGGACCGCCCACATCAGGACCGTCAGCAGGACCAGCATCTGCCGTCCCAGTTTCGGGACCAGCGGGCGCGCCGGTTCGTCTCCTTCGCGGAACGCCTTCAGCAGCATGACCGCCAGCCACACCAGCGGCGTGGAGGCCAGGAAGTGGATCGCGACCGTCCACCATTCCAGTTTCGCCAGCACGGTCAGCCCGCCGATGACCGCCTGCAGCACGACGCCGCCGGGCATCGTCCAGGCGAGCTTCACCAGGCGCTTGCGCTCCGGGTGGTCGATCTGGATCCGCCACGCGGTGAGCACGGCCAGCGCCGCCACCACGATCACGACGCCGGTCAGCATCCGGTTCGAGAACTCGATCCACTGCGTGACCGCGTCGATGCCCGAGTGCCGCACCGGCACCAGGCTGCCCGCGACGCACTGCGGCCAGGTCGGGCATCCCAGCCCGGACCCGGTCACCCGCACCACGGAACCGGTGACGCCGATGCCTGCCTGCGCGACCACCGCGGCGATCCCGACCGCGCGCTGGACCGCGGCGGACGGATACGGCAGGCGGGCGATCAAACTGCGAAGGGACACGCGGAAAGAATACTCGCGCGCGTTTTCCCGCCTGCACGCGGCAGTATTGTTCCGGACGGATTCGCCAGCGTGCGCAAGGAATCGGGTGCGGCGGCCGTCACATTAGCGGCCTGAATTCCGCGCGATGACCGGCAATTCGATGTGGGATTCAGGTGAGTTTCGTGGTCCGCGTCGCCAGCACTCCGGCCACCGCGGCCCACACCACCAGCACCGCCGCCGGTCCCGCCTGGAACTGCCCGTCCACCAGCGCCGCGCGCATGCCTTCCGCCAGCGCGCCCGAGGGCAGCAGCGAAACGATCACCCCGACCCCGGACGGCAACGCCGACGGAGCCAGCAGGATCCCGCCGGCGAGCAGCAGCACGAACCACACGATGTTCGCGAGCGCCAGCACCGCTTCCGCCCGCAGCGCGCCGCCCAGCAACACACCCAGCGCACCGAAAGCGAGAGTCCCCAGGAACAGCAGCACCACCGCGGAGCCGATCCCGGCGGCCGACGGCGACCAGCCCAGGAAAGCCGCCACCACGCCGAGCACCACGGACTGCAGCGCGACGACGACCAGCGCCGCCACGACCCGTCCGGCCACGAGCAGCCAGCGCGGCAGCGCGGTCGCCGAAAGTCGCTTCAGCACGCCGTAGCGGCGGTCGAAGCCGAGGGCGATCGCCTGGCCCGTGAAGGCCGACGACATCACCGCCAGCGCGAGGATCCTCGGCGTCATCCAGTCCACTTTGGACGTCGAGCCGAGCTGGCTCGCGGGCAGGATGTCCAGCGAGCTCAGGCCGATCAGCAGCGCGAGCGGGATGATCAGGGTGAGCAGCAGCTGCTCGCCGTGCCGCAGCGTCAGCGCGGCCTCGACGCGCGCGTGCGTGCGCAGCATCCTGCCGAGCGAGCCGCGGCCGGGCGCGGGGGCGAAAGTGCCTGCGGGGAACGGAGAACTCATGCGCGCAGCTCCCGTCCGGTGAGTTCGAGGAACACTTCTTCGAGCGTCCGCCGTCCGACTTGCAGTTGTTCGGGCAGTACGCCCTGTTGCGCGCACCAGGCGGTGACGGCGGAGACCACCTGCGGGTCGACCGCGCCCTCCACCAGGTACGAACCGGGCGCGGTTTCGCTGACCCGGTACCCCTCCGGCAGCGCGGCCGCGAGCAGCGTCGTGTCGAGCTTGGTGCGGGCGCGGAACCGCAGCTGCGCCGCCTCGCCCGCCTCCAGCGTCAGCGAATGCGGCGTGCCCTCGACGACGACCTTGCCGTGGTCCACGATCACCACCTGGTCGGCGAGCGTTTCCGCTTCCTCCATGAGGTGGGTGGTGAGCAGGACGCTCACACCGTCCGCGCGCAGGGCCGCGAGCAGGTCCCAGACCAGCCGCCGCGCCTGCGGGTCCATGCCCGCGGTGGGCTCGTCCAGGAACACCAGCTCCGGACGGCCGACCAGCGCGCACGCCAGCGAAAGCCGTTGCTGCTGCCCGCCGGAGAGCCGTTTGAACGGCGTCCGCTTGGCGCCGGCGAGCCCGAGGACGTCGAGCAGCCACGCCGGATCGTGCGGGTTCGCCGCGCAGGAAGCCACTAGCCGCAGCATTTCCTCCGCGCGCACGCCCGGGTACGCGCCGCCGCCTTGCGGCATGATGCCGACGCGCGGGCGGAGCCGGGAGCTGTCCGCGACGGGGTCGAGGCCGAGCACGCGCACCCGGCCCGCGTCAGGTCTGCGGAAACCCTCGCAAATCTCGACAGTGGTCGTTTTTCCGGCGCCGTTCGGCCCGAGCAGGGCCAGCAGGGAACCACGCTCCATGCGCAGGTCGATGCCGTCGACCGCGGTGGTGGAGCCGTAGCTTTTCGCCAAGCCGGAGATCTCGACGGCGGGGTTGTCCACAACGAATCACGATACGACGTCGGCGGGCGCGCGCGGTGCTGGGGACGCCGGAGGTGTCCTGGACAACAGCAGCGGCGAAACCCGGTACACGATCGCGAGCCCGCCGAGGGTCACCAAAGCGGCCGCGCCGTAGGCCCACGGCAGGACGTAGGAGCGGCCGTCGAAGGTGCCGCCGGTGGGCGGAAGCAGGAACGGCAGCCCGGCGCTGATGACCGTGGCGACCACCCGGAACCGCGACGTCCCGGCCGCCGCGGCGAGCGGGATCACCGCCCACAGCAGGTACCACGGCTGCAGGTTGATCTGCAGGATCATCGCCGCGCCCAGCGAGACGCCGAGCCCGATGATCGGCCGGTAGCGCCATTTGAAGCTGGCCCACAGGAATTTGATCGTGACGGCCGCGGTGATCACGTTGCCGAGCGTGCCGAGGATCGGCACCAGCGCGTCGGTGTGGTTGCCGAGCCCGAGCGTGATGCCGAGGACGCCGCCGAGGTTCGCGACCTCCGCGGTGGGGGAGATGAACGACCGCACCAGCCCCGGCGTGCTCGCCGTCGCGCCGATCCAGCCGAAGCCCAGCCCGGTGCCGACGCAGATCGCGGTGAGCACGACGCCGAACAGCACCGCCATCGGCGCGCCCGCCCACACCAGGTCCTTCAGCCGTCCGTGCCATCTGCGCGCGACCATCACCGACAGGAACGGCAACGCCAGCACGGCCGGGATCTTCACCGTGGCGCCGATCGTGATGATGACGACGCCGAGCGCGATGAAGAGGAGTTCGCCCTTCGCCAAGGGCGGCGGACTGTCGCCCTTCACCCGCACCGGCAGCCGCCGGATGCCGATCTCCAGCCCGGCCACCATGAGCCCGATGGCCAGCGAATCGTTGTGCGCGCCCGCGACGAAATGGAAGATCAGCAACGGGTTCGCCGCGCCGAGCCACAGCGCGGTGGCGGGCTGCACGCCGAACCGCCGGGCGAGCCGCGGCACCGCCCACACGATCAGCAGCACGCCGACCATCGCGAGGCCGCGCTGCAGCAGCACGCCGACGACGATGTTGTTGCCGCCGACCGGAGCCAGCCAGCCGCCCAGCCGCAGCAGCAGCGGGCCGTACGGGGCGGGGGTCTCGCGCCAGATGTTGGTGACGCCCGCGGTGAGCGGGTCGGCGACGCCGAGCGCCTGCGCCGGGCCCAGCTGGTAGGGGTCCATGCCGCGGTGCACGATCTCGCTCTGCGCGAGGTAGCTGTAGACGTCGCGGGAGAACAGCGGCGGGATCAGCAGCAGCGGCGCGACCCACATCGCGACGGTGCGGGCGAGCTGCCCGCTGGTGGCCAGCCGCGCGCTCGCCGGACGGGCGAACCGGGCGAGCATGAGCCAGCTCAGCACCAGGATGCCCATGCCGGAGAAGGCGATCGCGAGCGAGACCGTCGGGATCCGGATGAACAGCCGCAGCACCGGCAGGTCCTGCACCGGGTTGATCACCGGCGCGGCCCCGGCCCCGAGCGAGCCGAGCGCGAGGAACAGCGAACCGACCGTGCCGAAACGGCGGACCGCGTCGAGGCCGCGGGTCTCGGCGGCGTTCAGCGGATCGGTGCGGCGCGGGCCGACCGGGGACGCGGCGCCGGGGGCAGGAGGAGCGGCCACGGCGCCGTCAGCGTCGCCCGGTTCGCCGGATAAGTCCGGTTCCGGTGCCCGCTGGTCCGGGTGTTCGCCGACTGCCACGCCCGGAAGCGTATCGACTCCGGTTCGGGCGATGTATCGCGCCGTTCAGTCCCCGGCGCCGGGATTGCTCCCGATGGTCCGTGAAGGACTCCTTGGGGGAATCTGATTCCCTCGAGGAGTCCTTCACGGACCTGGGGCGGGGGCCGCCGCGGCGGGGCGCGTCCGGAGGTGAGTCGGGTCACTGCCCGACACCCCGCCTTTGCCCGCCGGCCGGAAATAAGACACACTTGTGTTGTGAAAAAGAACGGGACCACCGGCGAGGGGCGCGGCGACCAGCCGCGCGCCGCGGCCGTCGGCGTTCCCGTGCAGGTCAGCGCGGTGAACGTCGCCGAGGGCCGCACCCGGCACGAGGTCGCCCGGCTGCTGCTGGAGCAGGGCCCGATGACCGCCGTGGTGGTCGCGGAGCAGCTCGGCATCAGCCCGACGGCGATCCGCCGCCACCTCGACGCGCTGCAGGCCGACGGCGAGGCCGAGACCCGCGACGCCCCGCGCAAGGGCCCGCGCGGACGGGGCCGCCCGGCCAAGCTGTTCCTGCTCACCGAAGCGGGCCGCGCCCGGTTCGGGCACGCCTACGACGACCTCGCGTCCTCGGCCATCCGCTTCCTCGCCGAGCACGCCGGCCCGGACGCGGTGCGCGCGTTCGCCGAGCGCCGGGTCGAAGGGCTCGTCGGGCCGCACCGGCAGGCGATCACCGGATCGGCTGATCCGGTCGAGCGCGCCGAGGCCCTCGCCACCGCGCTGAGCAGGGAAGGCTACGCTGCCTCGACCCGCGAGGTCGGCACGGTCGGGGCGGGAGTGGGCGCCCAGCTGTGCCAGCACCACTGCCCGGTCGCGCACGTGGCCGCGGAGTTCCCGCAGCTGTGCGAGGCCGAAACGGAAGCGTTCGCGAAGCTGCTGGGCACCCACGTCCAGCGGCTGGCGACCATCGCGCGCGGAGACAACGCGTGCACCACACACGTACCCGCCGGACCGGCGGGTATCCCGGCCCATCCCGAGCCGGACCGCACGACGCCCGGAGACGCGGCCGCGCCGCCCGACGGGCACGCACCACGGATCCCGAATGGAGGGAAACCCGCATGACTGCCGCTGCCGAGCAGCGCACTCCCACCACCGAGCCGTTGAGCCAGGAAGAGACCATCGCGTCCCTTGGCAACTACGCCTTCGGCTGGGCGGACTCCGACGAGGCCGGCGCCAGCGCCCGCCGCGGCCTGAGCGAGGACGTCGTCCTCGACATCTCCGGCAAGAAGTCCGAGCCCGAGTGGATGCGCGACGCCCGATTGAAGGCGCTCAAGCTGTTCGACCTCAAGCCGATGCCGAACTGGGGCGCCGACCTCTCGGGGATCGACTTCGACAACATCAAGTACTTCGTGCGGTCCACCGAGAAGCAGGCGACCAGCTGGGAAGACCTGCCCGAGGACATCAAGAACACCTACGACAAGCTGGGCATCCCCGAGGCGGAGAAGCAGCGCCTCGTGGCCGGCGTCGCCGCGCAGTACGAGTCCGAGGTCGTCTACCACCAGATCCGCGAGGACCTGGAGGAGCAGGGCGTTCTCTTCCTGGACACCGACTCCGCGCTCAAGGAGCACCCGGAGATCTTCCAGGAGTACTTCGGCTCCGTGATCCCGGCCGGCGACAACAAGTTCTCCGCGCTGAACACGGCGGTGTGGTCCGGCGGCTCGTTCATCTACGTGCCGAAGGGCGTGCACGTCGAGATCCCGCTGCAGGCCTACTTCCGGATCAACACCGAGAACATGGGCCAGTTCGAGCGGACGCTGATCATCGTCGACGAGGACGCCTACGTCCACTACGTCGAGGGCTGCACCGCGCCGATCTACCAGTCGGACTCGCTGCACTCCGCGGTCGTCGAGATCATCGTGAAGAAGGGCGCCCGCTGCCGCTACACGACGATCCAGAACTGGTCGAACAACGTCTACAACCTGGTCACCAAGCGCGCCAAGTGCGAAGAGGGCGCGACCATGGAGTGGGTCGACGGCAACATCGGCTCCAAGGTGACCATGAAGTACCCGTCGGTCTTCCTCATGGGCGAGCACGCCAAGGGCGAGGTCCTCTCGGTCGCGTTCGCGGGCGAGGGCCAGCACCAGGACGCCGGGGCCAAGATGGAGCACCTCGCGCCGCACACGTCCTCGACCATCGTGTCGAAGTCGGTCGCGCGCGGCGGCGGCCGGACCTCCTACCGCGGCCTGGTCAAGGTCGCGAAGCGGGCGCACCACTCGCGCTCCAGCGTGGTCTGCGACGCCCTGCTGGTGGACACCATCTCCCGGTCGGACACGTACCCGTACGTGGACATCCGCAACGACGAGGTGTCCATGGGCCACGAGGCCACCGTGTCCAAGGTCAGCGAAGAGCAGCTGTTCTACCTGATGTCGCGCGGCCTCGACGAGGCCGAGGCGATGGCGATGATCGTGCGCGGGTTCGTCGAGCCCATCGCGCGCGAGCTGCCGATGGAGTACGCGCTCGAGCTGAACCGCCTGATCGAGCTGCAGATGGAAGGGTCCGTCGGCTAAATGGAGTCAACACAGTCCGTGGCCTCGGACAACAATGTTTCCGAAGCCCTTCGCGAGGGGGCCGTCGTTCCGGCGGCCTCCCGCGCGGAGCGGTTCACTTCTTACGACGTCGAGGCCTTCGAGGTCCCGGGCGGTCGTGAGGAGAACTGGCGCTTCACTCCGATGAAGCGCCTGCGCGGCCTGCACGACGGTTCCGCCGTCGCCTCCGGCGAGATCACGCTGGAGACCGAGGCCGCGCCCGAGCTGAAGATCGAGACCGTCGGCCGCGACGACGCGCGCCTCGGCGAGGCGGGCGTGCCGAGCGACCGCATCGCGGCGCAGGCGTACTCGTCGTTCACGAAGGCCACCGTCGTGACGGTGCCCAAGGAGACGAAGGCGTCCACGCCGTCGGTGCTGCGCATCCACGGTCCGGGCGAGGGCAAGGTCGCCTACGGGCACCTGCAGGTCCGCGCCGAGGCGTTCGCCGAGGCCGTCGTCGTGCTGGACCACGTCGGCTCCGGCACCTACGCGGACAACGTCGAATTCGTCATCGGCGACGGTGCCAAGGTCACCGTGGTCAGCGTCCAGGACTGGGCCGACGACGCGGTGCACGTTTCCGAGCAGCACCTGCGGCTGGGCCGCGACGCCGCGCTGCGGCACACCGTGATCACCCTGGGCGGAGACCTGGTCCGCGTCTCGCCGACGGCGACCTTCACCGACAAGGGCGGCGACGTCGACATGCTCGGCGTGTACTTCGCCGACGGCGGCCAGCACCAGGAGCACCGTCTCTTCGTCGACCACGCGGTGCCCAACTGCAAGTCGCGGGTCGGGTACAAGGGCGCGCTGCAGGGCGACGGAGCGCACGCGGTGTGGATCGGCGACGTGCTGATCCGGGCCGCGGCCGAGGCCACCGACAGCTACGAGTTCAACCGCAACCTGGTGCTCACGCCGGGGGCGCGCGCGGACTCGGTGCCGAACCTGGAGATCGAGACCGGCGAGATCGAAGGCGCCGGCCACGCGAGCGCCACGGGAAGGTTCGACGACGAGCAGTTGTTCTACCTGCAGTCGCGCGGAATCGCCGAAGAGGCCGCCCGGCGCCTGGTCGTGCGCGGGTTCTTCCACGAAATCCTGGTGAAGATCGACGTCCCCGAGGTGCGCGAACGCCTCGAAGCCGCGATCGAGGCCGAACTCGAAGCCGTCGGCGTCTGACGCCCCTCCACCGCAGACTTTAGGAAACGAAGAATGGCTACCCTGGAAATCAAGGACCTGCACGCCTCGGTCACCACCGACGAGGGTGCCAAGGAGATCCTCAAGGGCGTCAACCTGACCATCCGGTCCGGCGAGACGCACGCGATCATGGGCCCGAACGGCTCCGGCAAGTCCACCCTGTCCTACGCGATCGCCGGCCACCCGAAGTACACGGTGACCTCCGGCGAGGTGCTGCTGGACGGCGAGAACGTGCTCGAGATGAGCGTGGATGAACGCAGTCGAGCGGGCATTTTTCTCGCCATGCAGTACCCGGTCGAGGTGCCCGGCGTCTCGATGTCGAACTTCCTGCGCACCGCGGCCACCGCGGTCCGGGGCGAGGCTCCCAAGCTGCGCCACTGGGTCAAGGAGGTCAAGGAGGAGATGGGCAAGCTCGGCATCTCCCAGGAATTCGCCGAGCGCTCGGTGAACGAGGGCTTCTCCGGCGGCGAGAAGAAGCGCCACGAGATCCTGCAGCTAGCGCTGCTCAAGCCGAAGTTCGCCATCCTCGACGAGACCGACTCCGGCCTGGACGTCGACGCGCTGCGCGTCGTGTCCGAGGGCGTCAACGAGTACAAGGCGGGCAACGAGGTCGGCGTCATGCTGATCACGCACTACACCCGCATCCTGCGGCACATCACCCCGGACTTCGTGCACGTCTTCGCCGACGGCCGCATCGTCGAGTCCGGCGGCCGCGAACTGGCCGACGAGCTGGAGGAGAACGGCTACGTCAAGTACGTCGGCTCCGCCGAGCCCGCCAAGGCCTGACGTCCCGCGTTCCCGTTCCCGACGACACCGAGAGAGAGGAGTTGGCTCGATGACCACCACGGCTTCGAACAGCCCGACCAACTCTGTTCCCCTTGACGTGGCGGCACTGCGTGCCGACTTCCCGATCCTGACGCGCACCGTGCGCGACGGGAAACCCTTGGTGTACCTGGACTCCGGAGCGACCTCGCAACGGCCGGTGCAGGTGCTCGACGCGGAACGGCGGTACGTGTTCACGTCGAACTCGGCCGTGCACCGCGGTGCCCACCAGCTGTCGGAAGAGGCCACCGACGCCTACGAATCCGCGCGCGCCAAGACCGCGGAATTCGTCGGCGCGGACCCGGAAGAGCTGGTGTTCACCAAGAACGCGACCGAGGGCATCAACCTCGTGGCGTACGCGATGAGCAACGCCGCCACGGCCGGTCCGGAGGCTGAGCGGTTCCGGATCGGCGAGGGCGACGAAATCGTCATCACCGAGATGGAGCACCACGCGAACCTGGTGCCGTGGCAGCAGTTGTGCCAGCGCACCGGGGCGACGCTGAAGTGGTTCAAGGTCACCGCCGAGGGCAGGCTCGATCTGTCCGATATGGACAGTGTGATCACGCCGCGCACCAAGGTGGTCGCGTTCGCGCACCAGTCCAATGTGCTCGGCACGGTCAACCCGGTGGCCAAGCTGGTGGCCAAGGCGAAGGAAGTCGGTGCGCTGACCGTCCTCGACGCCTGTCAGTCCGTGCCCCACTTCCCGGTGGATTTCCACGCCCTCGGCGTCGACTTCGCGGTGTTCTCCGGGCACAAGATGCTGGCTCCGTCCGGGATCGGCGTGCTGTACGGCCGGACCGAACTGCTCGAAGCGATGCCGCCGTTCCTGACCGGCGGCTCGATGATCGAGCTGGTCACGATGGAGCGCACCACGTTCGCCGCGCCGCCGCAGCGGTTCGAGGCCGGGGTGCCGATGACGTCGCAGGCGATCGGCCTCGGCGCGGCGGTGGACTACCTGTCCGCCATCGGGATGGACCGGATCGCGGCGCACGAGCACGAGCTGGCCGCGGCCGCGATCGCGGGCATCAGCGCGATCCCGGGCGTGCGCATCGTCGGGCCGACCGACCTGGAGGACCGCGGCGCGACGGTCGCGTTCGTGATCGACGGCGTGCACCCGCACGACGCCGGACAGGTGCTCGACAGCCTCGGCATCGCCGTGCGGGTGGGACACCACTGCGCGTGGCCGCTGCACCGGGCTTGTTCGGTGCCCGCGACCGTGCGGGCGAGCTTCTACCTGTACAACACGCTGTCCGAAGTGGACGCTCTGGTCGCCGGGATCCGCGAGGCGCAGAAGTTCTTCGGGGTGGACCAGTGAACCTGGAGAGCATGTACCAGGAGATCATCCTGGACCACTACAAGAACCCGCACGGGCGCGGTCTGCGCGATCCGTTCGACGCGGAGTCGTTCCAGGTCAACCCGACCTGCGGCGACGAGATCACCTTGCGGGTGAAGGTCAGCGACGGCAAGGTCGAGGACGTGTCCTACGACGGGCAGGGCTGCTCGATCAGCCAGGCCTCCGCTTCGGTGCTGACCGACCTGGTCGTCGGGCACACGGTCGACGAGGCGTTCACGACCATGGACGCGTTCGTGGAACTGATGCAGGGCAAGGGCAAGGTCGAACCGGACGAGGACGTACTGGAGGACGGCGTCGCGTTCGCCGGCGTCGCGAAGTACCCGGCGCGCGTGAAGTGCGCCCTGCTCGGCTGGATGGCGTTCAAGGACGCGGTGTCCAGCACCACCACAGGAGCTGAGAAGGCATGAGCGAAGAGACGGTTACCGACCCGCGCGAGGGGCGCACCGCCGCGGACCTGCCCGAGCAGACCGCCGCCGTCCCCGCCGACGTCGCCAAGATCGAGGACGTCGAGGAAGCGATGCGCGACGTCGTCGACCCCGAACTCGGCATCAACGTCGTCGACCTCGGCCTGGTCTACGACATCCGGGTCGAGACCGACAACACCGCGACGATCGACATGACGCTCACGTCCGCGGCCTGCCCGCTGACCGACGTGATCGAGGACCAGACGTCGGCGGCGCTGACGTCCGGCGGTCTCGTGGACGACTTCCGGATCAACTGGGTCTGGATGCCGCCGTGGGGCCCGGAGAAGATCACCGACGACGGCCGCGAGCAGTTGCGGGCGCTCGGGTTCACGGTCTGAGGCTCGCGTTTTCGAAGGCCGCTCCCGGTTCGCCGGGGGCGGCCTTCGGCGTATCCCGGATTGGTGCGTTCGGGCGCTGCCGGGCGGAACGTCGGATTCTGTCGGGGCCGGGTGCTATTACTGGTCAATGACCGAACCTGACTCCGAATCCGTGTCCGAAACCGAAGAAAGACCCAGCCGCGGCCTGGCCGTGGGAGCGGTGTCGGTGGCCGCGGTGAGTCTCTCGCTCGCGGTGCTCACCTGGCTGGCCTGGCTGCTGGTCCGGCCTCGGCTCCTCGTGAGCGGTGTCTACCCGCTCGTGGCCGAGGTGTTCGTCCTGGTGCTGGGCGCGCTGTGGTTCGCGGCGCTGCTGGCCGGGGTGCTGGCGGTGGTGCTGGGGCGGCTCGGGGGAGCGAAACGGCCCGGCGGCGACCTGGCCCGCACGGGCGCGCTGCTCGGCGGGCTGACGGTGGTGGTGGCGCTGGCCGGGACCATCGCGTTCACGGTGAGTCCCGGCCTGATGCCCGCCTACAGCGACGGCGGGCGGCCGCTCAATTCGATCCTTAGGGGATGAAGTCCGTATAACGACCTATACGGCGGCGGATGATTCCGGCTGTCCATTATGGACAGAGTGGCACAATCCGCCCCGACGATCCGGGGCCGCGTAACGGATCCGTGGTGCTCGCCGATCCTCGCGAGGTGATCGACGGTTTTCCGGCCCCGCCGCCGGTTTCCCGCGCCCCTCGCCGGTTTTCGCCCGCGCTGGCGCTGTTCGTCGTGCTCGCGCTGGCCGGGGTGGCCGGATGCGGGTACGGGCTGGTGACGGTGTTCAGCTATCGCCTGGCGAAAATGCCGACGAACGCGATGGCGCCCGCCGTGCCCGCCGGGACGGCGATCGTGCTCGGCAAGCGGGACGGGCAGGTCTACCGCCGCGGCGACGTCGTGCTGGCGCGCATGCCCGCGCACCAGGACAACCGGGCTTACCTCCTGCTGGGCCGGGTGATCGGCGTGGGCGGCGACGACGTGCGCTGCTGCGACGAGAAGCGCCGGATCGTGGTGAACGGCAAATCCGTCGACGAGTCCTACGCGAGCGGCGACGGACCCGTGTTCCGCGCGCTCGTCCCGAAGGACGGCGTTTTCCTGGCCGGTGACCGGCGCGACGTCAGCTGGGACTCCCGGAACGAGGAGGCCACCGGAATGGACGGCTCGGTGCCGGTGTCCGAGGTGTACGGGGTAGTCGTCGCCACCGGGCCGAACCGGTGGTGGGTGCGCACGCTGCCGCCGACGACGGCGTTCACCGCCGCGGGATTGCCTGGCGCGCCCGAGGTGGATCAAGGGCCGTTCCTGGGGCGGGTGCTCGTCGGAGCGGGCGCGGGGGTGTTCTTGACCGGGTTCCTGGGCGCGGTGGTGACGGGCGTGCGCCGGGGCAGGAAACGGCGTCGGGAGGCTGCCGGGCCGGGGTGGTGACAGGCGATGCGCCGGGGCCGGGAGCGGCGTCGGGAGGTTGCCGGGCCGGGGTGGCTTCCGGACGGGTAACAATTGTCCGGACTGTTCCGATGATCGTCTCGTGACAGAAGGCTTTCCTGCTGCTCCGCCTCCGGCCGTGCGTGCGCCGCGCCGGTTTCCCTGGCTGCTCGCGATCTTCGTCGTGCTGGCGATCGCGGGCTCGGTCTTGGCGGCGACCGGGCTCCTCAAGGTGTTCAGCTACCGCATGGTGAGCATCCCGGGCGGGTCGATGGCGCACACCATCGCGCCGGGCGAACGGGTCGTCTTCGGGCTGAACGAGGGCCAGGAGATCCACCGCGGCGACCTCGTCGTGTTCGAGGCGAGCGGGTTCGTCGGCGGGAGGTCCGTGAAGTTCCTGAAACGGGTGATCGCCGTCGGCGGCGACGAGATCGAATGCTGCGACGACCGGGGCCGGATCAAGGTGAACGGCAAGCCGGTCGACGAGCCTTACGTGGTCGGCAAGCAGGAGACCTTCCACGCGAAAGTGCCCCAGGGTTCGGTGTTCGTGGCGGGCGACCAGCGCGACAACTCGTTCGATTCCCGGTGGTGGATCAACCAGTCCGGCGGTGGTTCCGTGCCGCTTTCCGAAGTGTACGGAGTTGTGGCGGCCACCGGGGATCTGTTCTGGGTCAAGCAATTCCCGGCGACCACTGCGTTCACCGACGCCGGATTGCCCGGTGCGACAGAGCCGGATTCCGGACCGGTCACCAGCCGGATCACCGCCGGGGTCGGGGCGGGCGTGTTCCTCATCGGGTTCGTCGGCCTGCTCGTGACTGTCGTCCGGAGCGCCGGAAGACGACGAAAAGCAGCCGCAGCCCCGCCAGTGCGCTGATCATCAGCAGGTTGTAGCCGAACACGTGGTTCAGCGTCAGCCCGGGCACCAGCTGCGGGCCGCTCGAACTGGACAGCAGCAGCACAGCCATGAGCCCGGTCGCGATGCCGACCAGCGCCAGCAGCACCTCGTGCACGAGGCCGGTCACCAGGTCGCGGTCGCGTTCGTCGGAGAACAGCCGCATGTTCACCGACAGCCGGCCTTCTTCCAGGGCCGCGCCGATCCGGTCGACGCGGCGGGGCAGGCGGCGGAGCACCGGCAGCAGGGCGGTGAATTCGTCGGTGACGGTGCGGCGCAGGGTTTCCGGGCGCAGGCCGATGCGTTCGGTGGCGAACGCGCGGGATTCGGCGACGAGGTCGAAGTCCGGGGCCAGCGTCGCGAGGGTGCCTTCCATCGTCGCCAGCGCGCGGAACACGGCGGCGATCGGCGGCGGTACGGCCAGGCGGAATTCGGCGATGACCCGGAACAGGCCGGTGAACAGGTCGAGGCCGGGGCTCCGGCCGGGCCCGAAGTGCCGGGCGAGCAGGGCTCCCAGCGCGCGTTCCAGGCGTTGTTCGTCGAGATCGTCCGGACGGTCGACGATCTCCAGCAGCCCGTCGCGGACACCGGCCGGGTCGCCTCGGTCGATGGCGGGCAGCAGGGCTTGCAGACCGGCGCGCAGACCGGTGTCGAGGCGGCCGACGGACCCGAAGTCGAGCAGGCCGAGGGTGCCGTCTTCGAGCAGCACAACGTTGCCAGGGTGCGGATCCGCGTGGAACACCCCGCCGAGCAGCACCTGGTCGAGCAGACCGCGCAGGAAGGTGCGGGCGAGTTCCTCGCGGGAGCGGGCGGAACCGGTGGCGAGGGGTTTGCCGTCGAGCCGTCGCAGCACCAGAACGCGCTCCGTGGACAGTGCTTTGTGGACAGTCGGCAACGTGACGCCGGGGACCGGATGCGCGGCGATGGCGTCGATGTTCGAGGCTTCGGTGCGGAAATCGAGTTCGTCCTCAAGGGACTCGGCGAAGCCGTCGGCCAGGTCCAGTACGCCGAGCGAACGTGCCCAGCCAGCTCGTTCGTACAGCACGGCGGCGAGGCGGCGGACGATGTCGATGTCGCGTTCCACCTGCTCGCGGATCCCGGGCCGCTGCACCTTCACGACGACCTCGGCACCGGACCGCAGCCGAGCGCCGTAAACCTGCGCGATCGACGCCGCGGCAAGGGGTTCGTCGTCGATGTGGGCGAAGGCGGTGAGGTCGATTTCCTCGCGCAGCAACGCGCGCACCTCGTCTTCGGGCGCGGGCGGGACCTGATCGTGCAGCCGGCTGAGTTCGCGGATGTACACCGGCGGCAGGAGATCCGCTCGCGTCGAGAGCAACTGGCCGAGCTTCACGAACGTCACGCCCGCTTCTTCGAGCGCCAGCCGCAGCGACCGGGCGAGCTTCGCCGAACCATCGGGTCCCGCGGTGCGGCGGCCGGTGAGGAACGAACCGAGGCCGTGGCGGATCGCGATGCGCATGATCCGCGAGTAGCGACGGGCGCGGGCCGCGCGGGACCGCAGCGACCGCATCCGGGCGAACAAGCCCGGCCCGCCGGACGGAACCGCGAGTTCGGCGACGAAAAGGACTAACAGCGTCACCGCGAGCGCGCTGCCGGCCAACGGGATCAGCAGTCCGATCGCGACCCCGGCGTTGGTCAGCACGGCGATCGGGAACAGCCGGATGACGGTGCCCGCGACGAGCCAGCCCGCGAGCGCCGCGCCGAGCGCCCGGACGAGACCGACGCGCACCCCGAGCACTTTGCGGGCCGCGGCGACGAGCGGCCACAGCACGACGACGTAGGCCAGGAGGCCGAGCAGCAGCGTTTGCATGCCGAAAAGCACACCATCGCGGCGGCGCCCGCGGATCCAGCCGGGGCGGGACGGACCTCCCTCTCGCGGGGGAGCGTCCTACTTTCGGACGTAGTCGCCCCGGTGGTGAACTTCTAACGTCGTCGAGCGGACAAGGGTTGCTTGCTTTCTCGATGAGGTACGGAGGACACGATGCACGCACGAGGGTTCCGGCGGATCGCCGCACTGGCCATGGCGACCGCCGCTCCGCTGGGTTTCGGCCTGGCGACCGCACCCGCCGCGTCCGCCGCCGCGGCGACCACCGTCTACTACAGCTCGGCGGGCGCGCCGGACTACGTCGCCCAGATCGACCAGGGGGCGGCCAACTGGAACGCGGCGGTCAGCGACGTCCAGCTGGTGAAGGACGAGGGCAAGGCGACGGTGAAGATCCACGAGGTCACCAGCGGCGGTTCGTACACGCAAACCGACGGGCACGGCAACGGCGACGTCTACCTGGACACGAGCCAGGTCGCCGAGGGCTACGACCCGACCCGCATCGCCGCGCACGAACTCGGCCACAACCTCGGGCTGCCGGACCACTACGAGGGGCCGTGCACGGAGCTGATGTCGGGGCACGGGCCGGGCACGTCCTGCACGAATGCCAAGCCGGACGCGCAGGAAACGGCGAAGGTGCAGCAGTTGTGGGCCAACGGGGTCCGGGCTGCGGGGACTCGGGTCACGACGACTGTCTACTGAGGACTCGTGAGTGCTGCTGCCGGTGAGAACCGGCAGCCGCACTCACGACCCCCTACTCCGCCTGCAGCACGAAGAACAAACAACTCGGGCTCACGCACAACATCCGGTAGTCCTCCGGGAACAACGCCTCCGCCTCCGGCACCGGTTTCGGCTCGCTCAGCACCGAAATCCGGAACCCGCCGGCGGTGAACGCGTCGGTCATCGCGTGCAGCGGCCGGTTCCAGAAGCTCATCGGCATGGTGCGGCCGTCGATCTCCCAGGTCTCGGTCCACTCGTAAGTCGCCGAATAGTCGGTCTCCTGCCCGGCTTGGCGCTGCAGCATGTGGATCGCGTACGGGTGGTCGACCACCACGATCAGCCGTCCGCCGGGCTTGAGGACGCGGTGGAACTCGCCGAGCGTCGGGCCCCAGTCCTCCAGGTAGTGCAGCACGAGCGAGGCGACGACGTCGTCGAACGCGTTGTCCGCGTAGGGGAGTGGCTCGGCGACGTCGGCGACGCGCAGGTCCACGTCGGGGCCGAGCCGCTGGCGGGCGATCTCGAGCATGCTGCTGCTGAGGTCGAATCCGGAGACCTCCGCGCCGCGTTCGCGCAGCGAGACAGTCAGCGGCCCGGCGCCGCAGCCCGCGTCGAGAATCCGCCGCCCGGCCACGTCCCCGGCCAGCGCCAGCACGGCGGGCCGCTCGTAGTAGGCGTTCTGGATTTCGGTGTCGGACATGGCGGTGTAGCTCTCGGCCAGCAGATCGTAATCGTTGACGACGGCGCTTTCTTCCGGAGGCATGCGACCCACAGTGCCAGAAAATCGGCGGCCGGGTCCCGCCCTGGAGGGAGGCGCCCGCCGGGGCCGCCTGTCAGGATTGGCGGGTGCGTTTCTTCCGTCCGCTGGTCAGCGGGGTCACCTATCGCCGGTGGGTGTACTTGATCCTCGGCGCGGCGCTCAGCGTGCCGTACCTGCTTCTCGCGATGATCGCGATGCCGTCGCTGATGCCGTTCACCACGACCGTGGGATGGGCGAGCCTCGCCGGATTCGTCGTGACGCTCGCCGTGCTGGCCGCGACCGCGTTCCTGCCCGCGGTGCGGGTGCTGGAGGCGGCGGCGGTGCGGGAACTGCTCGCCCAGCCCGCGCCCGGACGCGGACGGCTGCGGTGCGCGGCGATGTTCGTGCTGCACGTCGGGTCCGGGCTGATTGTCGGCCTCGCGACGCTCGCGGTGCCTGCCGGATTCGGGTTCGCGATCAACGCGGTCTTCACCGGTCGGCTTGTCGACACGCCGGATTTCCAGCTGACGGTTCCGCGCGGCTGGGCCTCGGCGTGGCTGCCCGCGGCGTTCATCGCGGCTTTCGTCGTGCTGATCTACGTCGTGTGGGGCGCCGGCGGGCTGCTGCGCCGCGCGGCGGCCCGGTTGCTCGGCTGGTCCGCCGCCGAACGCATCGCACAGCTCGAACGCCGCACCGATCTGCTCGCCGAACGCACCCGGCTCGCGCGCGAACTCCACGATTCCGTCGGCCACGCGCTTTCCGTGGTCACGCTGCAAGCCGGAGCCGCGCGGCGGACGCTGCACACCGATCCCGGCTTCACCGAGGAAGCGCTCACCGCGATCGAGGAATCGGCCCGCACCGCGCTCGACGACCTCGACCACGTGCTCGGCCTGCTCCGCGACGAAGCCCGCGACCGGACGCCGCACGCGGGTCTCGTCAACCTGCCCGCGCTGATCACCGTGACGCAGCAGTCCGGCACGGATTGCCGCTACGAGGTGCGGGGCGATGTCGCCGCGGTGCCGGCGGTGGTTTCCCGTGAGGTGTACCGGATTCTGCAGGAATGCCTCACCAACGCGGTGCGCTACGCGGGGAAGGTGCCGGTCAGCGTCGCGCTGGCGGTCGCGGACGGGCAGGTGCGGGCCGCGGTCGCGAACCCGCTCGGCTCGGCCCGGCCGTCGCGCGCCCGGGGCGGCCGCGGTCTGCGGGGCATGGCGGAGCGGGCGGAACTGGTGGGTGGCAAGCTGTCGGCGGGACCGGTGGGCGAAAACTGGGAGGTCGTGGTGACGGTGCCGTGGGGGAACCGGTGAGCGTGCGAGTCCTGCTGGTGGACGACGAACGGCTGATCCGGGCCGGGCTGCGGGCGATCGTGGACAGCGAACCGGACCTGACCGTGGTCGGCGAGGCCTCCGACGGCGCCGAGGTGCCTGGACTGGTCGCGCGGCTGCGGCCGGACGTCGTGCTGATGGACGTGCGGATGCCCGCGGTGGACGGAATCCGCGCGACCGGGCATCTTCTGTCCACTATGGACGAACCGCCGAAGGTGATCGTGGTGACCACCTTCGAAAACGACGACTACGTGTACGACGCGTTGCTCGCCGGGGCGAGCGGATTCCTGCTGAAACGCGCTCGGCCGGAGGAGATCGTCGCCGGGATCCGGACAGTGCTGGCGGGGGATTCGCTGCTGTTCCCGGCCGCGATCCGGGGAATGGCGGCGCGCCGCGCCCCGGGTGCGGTCGCTCCGCTGGACTTCCTGACCGAACGGGAACGCGACGTCCTGCGGCTGATGGCGGCCGGACTGTCCAATGGGGAGATCGCCGCGGAGCTGTTCCTGGGGCTGCAGACGGTGAAAACGCACGTCGGGAACGTGCTGTCGAAGCTGGGCGCGCGGGACCGGACGCAGGCGGTGATCCGGGCTTACGAGTCGGGCTTCGTCACGCCGACCGGCTGATGGCGACGTCCCGGCCGATGCCGCGCAGCACCTCGACCCGGTCGCTGCCGGGGCGGCTGAGGACCCAGCTGGATCCGGGGACCGCTTTGGCGCGTTTCTTCAGCGGTGCGAGCAGCCGGGAAGCGTCCCGATAGGACGGAATGGCCCCGCTCCCGCACACGAGCGTCGCCAGCGACACCGTGACCGGCATGCCCTCGGCAGACCAGTGCGTGTCCAGCAAAGCCGCGGCGACCGTCCCGATCTCGTCCACATCGCACACGATCAGGAAATCGTCTCCGCCGACATGGCTCACGCGCATGCGCGGCAGCCGTCCGGCGAGGTCGGTGAGGGCTTCGCCCAGGGCGCGGATCAGGTCGTCGCCCGCGGCGAAACCGGCGTTGTCGTTGACCGACTTGAACGCGTCGACGTCCAGCCAAGCCGCCACGAACTGCTCCCCGCTGGCGATCCGGCGTTCGACGTCGCGCGCCGCCGCTTCGCTGCCCGGCAACCGGGTGAGCGGGCTGAGCGTCACCGCCTCCTCGACCTTCGCCTCGGCGACGCCGCGCACGACCTCGGTCACCAGCACCACGCCGAGGCAATGCCCGGACGCGTCGACCACCACGACGTCGTCCCCGGTGCGGCCCCAGTCGGCGTCGGTGACCAGTTCGAGGAACTCCAGCGCGCTCGCGCCCGCCTCGATCAGATGTGGTTTGTCCGCAAGCCTTGCCGCGGAACGCTTCGCGTGCAACGCATGTCCGTACGGGCCGGTGATGGTCACGAGGAAGCGCGTCCGGTCGACTGACCACTGTGGACGGTTGTCCGCGTCGACGCCGACCACGCCGCTCGGCGCGTCCGCGGCGGCGAGCACCTCGCGGACGTCGTCGCAGGTGGCGTCCACCGGCAAGGTGGTGGCCGGGCGCAGGAAATCGCCGACGCGCGGGGCCTGCGGCGGCGCGGGCGAGCGCCGGTCCTCCGGGACGACCGCGCCGGCGGCGGGCGCGGACCGGTGCGCGGCGGGCGGCGCGAGCAGGTTGCCCTGCGCGATCCGGACGCCGAGGTGCTGCGCGGCGTCGAGCTGCGACTCGGTCTCGATCCCGGTCGCGACCAGCCGGATGTTCGTGCGCGTCGTGAAGTGCAGCAACGCCTCCACAACGGCCGTCGACGCCGGGTCGCCGGGCAGGCCGCGCAGCACGCTGCGGTCGAGTTTCACCAGGTCCACCGGGGACTGCGCGAGCAGCGCCAGCGGCAGGTCGCCGCGGCCGAGCCCGTCGAGCGCGAGCCGGAAGCCCTGCTCGGTGAGCGCGCGCATGCCGTCGAGCAGGCGGCCGGTGGGCAGATGCGTGAACGGCGGCCCGACCTCGAGCACCACGTCGCGGGTGCGGCGCCCGGCCGCGCCGAGTTCGGCGATCAGTTCGTCGAACGCCTCCGTCGGCGACGCGAGCGTGCGCGCGGAAAGGTTGAGGTGCAGCGGGAGCGCGCTGGGCCGCTCGGCTTCCTGGCGCACCGCGGCGGCGGCCAGCCCGAGGTCGACCTCGGTGAGTCTGCCCGCGCGACGGGCCTCGGCGAGCAGTTCGTGCGCCGTGCCCCGGCCCGGCCGGGCCAGCGCTTCGTACGCGACGACCCCGCCGGTGTGCAGGCTGTACATCGGCTGGAAGGCGAATCGGACCGCTCGCAGCGTCGTCACGGGGGCGATACTCGCATCGCCGAAGGGGGCTGCGAAACCGTTGTCAGCTGATGTTCACCAGGGCGGCACTTTGGCCACCGGAACGGACTAACAAAATGCTTTCACGTTCCCTCGATCGGGAGCGGGAAAATTCCCGGCGCCGCGTCAGCCGAGCAACCTCCGGCGGATCCCGGCCGGAGCGGTGCGAAACAGGTTTGCCATGGTCGCGGCGGTGCGGGGAAGGTCGGCGCGACCGGAGGTGAACGCGCGCTGCGCCGGGACCGGAAGATCGAAGAACAGGTCGAAAAATTGCGCCGACTGGGCGGGTGACATTCCGCACAATGCACGGAGTCCGTGGCGGCGCAAGACGTGCACAGCGCGCGCTTCGGCCGGCCACAATGCCTTCCGGGCCGCGCTGGCCGCTGCTGCTGGACCCGCGTCGAACGAGTCCGCGAGCGCATCCGCGACGCGAGGCGCGAGCTGCAATGCGGTCGCGAGGCTGTAGCCGGTCGCCGGGTGCACGAGTCCGCCCGCGACCCCGAACGGCACCGCCTGGCCGCGCTTCGGCAGCGGGACGTCGAGCACGATCCGCACCCGCTCGACCCGGCCCGCGGGACGGATTCCCTCCGCTTTGAGCCGGGTGTGCAGCCGCTGGGCCAGTCCGGACACCGGGAGTCCGGGCTTGCGGGCCAGCGACGTCTCCTCGACCAGTACGGAGCCGTCGCCGAGGGGCAGCAGGTAGCGAAAGCTGTCCGTGCCGTCGCGCCAGTCCATGAACACCGCGGTGTCGGCCCGAGCCAGTCGCGCTGCTTGGTCTGCGGGCAGCACGAGCCCGTACGCGGTCTGCTCGGCGCGCGGGGCACGCAGCTTGGGCGCGCCGGACGCGTCAACGAACACCGCGGCCGCCAGCCGTCGACCGTCGGCGAGCAGGACGGTCGAACCGTGCGGCCCGTGCTCCGCGCCGGTCACCTTGCCCGGGACGACCTGGACCTTCGGCTCGGTGAGCCACTCGCGCAGACCGGCGTTGTCGAGCACCCGATACGCGCGATCGACCCGGTGCTCGCGGGTCCCGAACGCGAGCGTCGCCGCCGGAGCCGCCGCGATGGCTTTGTCCGGCAGCTCAGGCACTTCGTCCGCCCACAGTCCGTAAGTGTTCGGCCACTTTCGGTGCGGATCCGGGTCGAGCACGGCCGTTTCCAGCCCTCGCCGGGCGCACGCGGCCGCCAGCGCCCGTCCGGCCGGGCCGCCGCCCGCCACCAGCACGTCGGTCATCCCGCAATCCTGCCGGACGGCCGGATACGGTGGGACACATGGACGAGACCGATCCGAGGGCAGCGCGCCGGGACCCGGCGAACGGGGCAGGCGGGTTCACCGATCTGGCGACCAGCCCGTTCCGCGTCGACCGCGACCGGATCACCGCGTCGCCGTTCTTCGCGCGGCTCGGCGGGGTCACCCAGGTGGTCAGCGCGGGCGGGGCCGGGCTGCTGCACAACCGGCTGACGCACAGCCTGAAGGTCGCGCAGGTCGCGCGCGGGATCGCGGAGCGGATCACCGGGTCGAGCGAGTCGGCCGAACTGGCCGCGAAACTCGGCGGCTGCGACCCGGACGCGTGCGAGGCCGCCGCGCTCGCGCACGACCTCGGGCACCCGCCGTTCGGCCACCTCGGCGAACAGACCCTGGACCGGATCGCGCGGCACCGCTTCGGCCTCGCCGACGGTTTCGAGGGCAACGCGCAGTCTTTCCGCATCATCACCACGACGGACGTGCGCGGCCCGTCCGCCATCGGCCTGGACCTGACCACCGCGGTCCGTGCCGCGGTCCTGAAGTACCCGTGGGCCCGCCTGCATTACCCGCAGCCGCACCCGACCCAGATGCCGTCACAGCCCCGTGGCGCCGCTGAGCCGGACGATGCTCCCGGCACCGGCGCGAGCAAGTTTTCCGCCTATGTCACGGAATTGGACGACTTCGAACAGGCGCGCGCCCCGTTCGCCGGGCGGATCGAGCCGTGGCAGCAGACGGTGGAAGCGTCCGTAATGGACACTGCCGACGACATCGCGTACGCGATCCACGACCTGCAGGATTTCCACCGCATCGGCGTCCTGCAGCACGCCCCGGTTGCCGCGGAGCTGGGGGAGTGGCTGGCGCACGCCGTCGATCTGGCCTCTTTGGACGATGCCCGGCTGACCGCGGAAATCCGCCGCCCAGGCCGTTCCCTGGAGCGGATGCGCCGCCGGATGCACCTGAAGGACAGCTGGATCGTGGACGACGACGCCTTCGCCGCGGCCGTCGCGCGGGTCCAACGCGAACTGGTCGACGGCTTGCTCGCGGACGGTTTCGACGGCTCGACCGAAGCCGAACAAGCGACTGCAGCGTTTTCCGCGAACTGGATGGCGCGGCTGGTGGACGGAGTTTTCGTCCTGTCGTCGCCCCCGACGCGGTCCGGCCACGTCTCGCTGCGGCCCGCGCAGTGGCACGAGGTGCAGGTCCTGAAGTTCGTCCACCGGCGATTTGTGTTGCTGCGCCCCGATCTCGCCTTGCATCAGCGCGGCCAGGCCAGTCTCGTCACGACGTTGGTGGACGCGCTGGACGCCTGGCTCCTGGACCGCGACGAGGCCTCCCGGCTGCCCCGTCGACTGCACGACCTCCTGGAACTGGCCCACGGCGAGTACTCGGACCTGGCCCGGATCGCGCCGGAGTTGCTCGTCGGCGCGACCGGCGAGCGAATCGAGGGCGCGGACGCGGTGCGCGGGCTGGCTCGCGGCCGGGCGGTCGTGGACTTCGTGGCTTCGCTGACGGACAAGCAGGCAGTGACGCTGCTGGACGCGTTGTCGGGGCGGTCGAGCCAGCCTTGGTCGGATTCCTTTGTGCTGTAAATAGGTTGCGGGGGCGGTGTCTGATCAGCACGGTAGGCAGATGTCTTTGGTGATCCGGGAAGCCGGTGCCGACGATTGGCCGGGGATCTGGCCGATCATCCGGGATGTAGTGACCGAGCAGCAGACGTTCCCGTACGACCCGGCCATGAGCGAACCGGACGCACGTCGGCAGTGGCTGGTGCCCGCCCCGGCGCGGGTCGTGGTCGCTGTTGCCGGGGACCGGGTGCTGGGCACGGCGAACATGTACGCGAACCGGCCAGGCCCGGGAAGCCATGTCGCGTCGGGGAGCTTGATGGTGTCCCGCGATGCGCGCGGCTCCGGGGTGGGGCGGGCGTTGGTTGCCGACCTGGTCTCGTGGGCGCGGCGGGCTGGGTTCGCGGCGGTTCAGTTCAATGCGGTGGTGGAGACCAACGTGCACGCGATCCGGTTGTACGAGAGTTTGGGGTTCGTGACGTTGGGCGTCGCGCCGGGGGCGTTTCGGCATCCGGTGGAGGGGCGGGTCGGGTTGCGCATCATGTGGCTGGATTTGTGATTCGCTTCGCGGAGGTTTTCGCTCTCGCCGCCCGGCTGCCGGGTCAGGTATTCCGGGAACCGCAAGGGGATTCGCTGTTCTGCGAGTACGACGCGGTGCTGGCTCCGGAACTCTGGCCCGCGCTTCGCGAGATGGCCCGCTGGCACGGCGACGACCGGGTCGAACTTCTGGTGCCAGGTGCTTCCCGGGCGGTTTCGTTGTCCGTTCATGCGGACGAGGACGATTACTGGACCGCGATCGGACACGGATCGGACGACGAATTCCTGGACTCGATCGCCGTGTCGGCGGACGTCGTCGCGGTGACGGGCCCGTCCGGGAAGTGGGGCTGCTGGGGAGAACGCGGTCCCGAGATAGCGGTCTTCCGAGGCTTCCCGGACGCCGCCGCCCGCGACGGATGGCGCGAGCGGTTCGGCCCGTTCCTGGACGCGGCGGGAGCGGTGGAGTCGTACGTGTGGATGGCGCTCGGCGGGCGCGGGCCGGTTCCGGACGAGTACGCGGCCGCGCTGGCAGAGAACTACGGGACCGGGTGAACGGCGCGCCTTGAGAGGCTGGGGAATGGGAAGCGGGAGATCTCGGATGCCGTTGTATCGGGTTGTCTCCGAGGAAGACCGGCCGGACTTCGTGCTCGCCTTCGAGTCGCTCTCCGGTTTCTTTGTCGACGAGACAACCGCCGGAAAGGCAGTCCTCGAAGGCATCAGCGGCGCGGCCCCGCCAGCGACTGTGGACGATGCGGTCATCGAAGTGGTCGACGATTCCGGAAAAGCGATCGGCAGTTACTGCCTCGGCCGTCTCGAACTGCGGCAGAAGAACATTTCCCGGGCGCCCGACGGGTCGATCAGCCTCGAAGTCCGGTGCGGTGGCGGCGAACCGTATCCCCACGCGCAGGAGATCTGGGCGCGATGGAGCCGCGGCTCGATCCTGCCTCGCGAGTGGACGCGGTATCCCGCGACCCAGCACGGCGACTGGCTGCACGTCGTACAAAACGCGTGGTTCACCTCGGGGAAGCGCGCGCTGCGATACGGCACAGGCGACATCGTCATCGACGGGCAGGGCCTGTCGTCGGAGGATTCGTTCTATTGCGCCATCGGCGAGGCGGCGAACGGCCCAGGCGGTTACTTCGGCAGCAACTTGGACGCGCTTGACGACTGTGTCCGGAACGGATCCGAGACAGGACACCACTATTCGGTGGTCTGGAGTGCCGCCGAAATCTCCCGCCGGGTCCTGGGCGAGGACTTCGTGACCGTGGTCACGGAAATCTTCGGCGCGCACCGAGTCGCACTGCGCTGACCGGCGAATCCGGTGCCGGGCCGCGCAGACAAGAGACGGCTGGCTCGGCCGAACGGCCTACGACGTCCGGCGGGCAACGGATATTGCCTGACCAACGTCACCCCAACGGCCGTTTTTCCCGGACAGAAGTGGTACTTAGCTGGATCCAGCCGGTGATCACCGGCGTTGGCCAGCGTGAGTCGGGGCACGCGGTGTGAGATCGGAGGCGCACGTGCGTCGTACCCGTTCACCTAGAGCCTCGACAAGGACCGCCAGAAGACGGACGGGCGTGGTCGCCGCGGCGGTGCTCGCCGCCGGGCTGGCGACACCGCCCATCGCCGGAGCGCAGGAGTCCACTGCGGACGCCACTGCGAAAAGCCAGATCGCGGCATTGCAGGCGGTCAAAGCCGGACAGACCGCGACTGAGTCCAAAATAGACAGCAAACTGCTCGTCCAGGAGAAGATGCGCACGCGGAGCCTGAGTGCGGCCGCGTTGCCGGGAATCGCCAAGACCGCGGACAAAGCGCTGGTCGACATCCGCGTCACGAAGGTCAGCGACGGGCTCGTCAACGACCTGCGCGAGGCCGGGGCCGAGGTGCGCGCGGTGTCGAGCACGGCGGCGAGCATCCGCGCCGAGGTGCCGTTGACCGCCTTGCCGGAAATCGCGAAGCGCGACGACGTGAAGCATGTCGAGACCGCGGATCAGGCGATGACGGCGCGGCAGCGGGAAAACACCAAGGACGACAAGGAAACCAAGCAGCAGAAGGCTGACCGCATCGACCGGCAGCTCAAGGAAGCGATCGGAACCACAACGCAGGTGGTCAGCGCGGGCGACCGGGCGCACAACGCGGACACAGCGCGCCAGCAGTTCGGCGTGACCGGCACCGGCGTAAAGGCTTGCGCGCTGTCCGACGGGGTCGATTCGCTCGAGGTTTCCCGCACCAAGGGCGAGCTTCCGGCGGTCGATGTCCTGACCGGACAAGCCGGCAGCGGCGACGAGGGCACGGCGATGCTGGAGATCATCCACGACCTCGCCCCGAACGCGAAGCTCGGTTTCGCCACGGCATTCACCTCCGACGCGAGTTTCGCCGACAACATCCGCAAGCTGCGTTTCGAAGCGCATTGCGACGTCATCGTCGACGACGTCATTTACTTCAAGGAATCCCCTTTCCAGGACTGGATCATCGCGCAAGCGGTGAACGACGTGACGGCCGACGGCGCGCTCTACTTCTCCTCCGCGGGCAACGAGGGCAACGTCGCCGACGGCACCGCGGCACACTGGGAAGGCGACTTTGTCGATTCCGGAATCTCGATCGGCAAATACGCCGGCACGGCGCACAACTTCGCGGGCGCGGCCGGAAAGCAGGTCTTCGAACCGATCTCGGACGCGTCGTCGGCCAACATCCCGGTGACGCTGCACTGGTCCGACCCGCTCGGCGCGGCCGCCGACGACTACGACCTCTACCTCCTCGACGCGCGCGGCAACGTCGTGAGCTTCAGCCAGGACGTCCAGAACGGCACCCAGGACCCGTACGAGCAGCTGGCTACCCCGCTGTTCGGCGGCACCGGTCTGCGGCTCGCCGTGGTGAAGTTCTCCGGGGCCGGCCGGTATCTCTCCCTGACCGCGTTCGGCAGCCGGTTCCGCGATTCCGCGGACGGGCTCAAGGCGTACTCCACACCGGGCGCGGTCGTCGGCCACGCGGCGGCGCGCAAGGCGTTCGCGGTGGCGGCGGCACCGGCCGAAGCGGCGTTCGGACGGCCGCTCGAACCGGGCGACCCGGCGAACCCGACCGGACCGTATCCGGCGGCGTATTCCGCTGCCAGCAAGGCGGAACGGTTCAGCTCGGACGGTCCGCGACGCGTGTTCTACGAAGCCAACGGAACGCCGATCACGCCGGGCGACGTGTCCTCGACCGGCGGAGAAGTACGGCAGAAGCCGGAAATCACCGCGGCGGACGGCGTGCACACCTCGGTGAGCGGGTTCGACCCGTTCTTCGGCACCTCGGCCGCCGCCCCGCACGCGGCCGCGATCGCGAGCCTGGTGCTGTCCGGCAACCCCGGACTGTCCTCTTCGGACATTCGCGAGGCGTTCCTGAAGACCGCGGTGGACATCGAAGCGCCGGGAACGGACAACCTCACCGGTGCCGGAGTGTTGTTGGCGGACAAGGTGTTGGCGTACACCGGAGCCAGCCCGCAGCCGTACGCGGAGGCCGGGCAGCCGGCGGTCCGCGGCCCCAACGGCGGCAGCACGCTCAACCCTGGTGACACCGCGACCGTCACGCTGCCGGTGAAGAACAACGGCGACGGTGCCGCGGTGTCCACGAGCGTCGTGCTCACTTCGCCGACCCCGGGCGTCACGATCGAACCGCGGGCGAAGTCGTACGGCACGATCAGCCCGGGACAGACCGGAATCAACGATTTCACCGTCACGGTTCCGGCGAACCAGCAGCTCGGCTCGCCGGTGGTGCTCAACGCGAAGGTGACGTTCGCGGGGTCGTACTCGCCGCGCACCAGCACGTATTCGCTGCCGGTCGGCACGCCGTCGCCGGTTTCGCAGGCGTTCGCCTACGCGGGCCCGGTGGTCGCGATTCCGGACAACTCGCCGCTCGGCGCTTCGGTCCCGCTCGTGGTGAGCGGGGTCGGCCCCGCCTCGAAGGTGTCGCTCTCGATCGACGGCGCCACCTGCACCGCCGCGGAGAAGGCGACCACGGTCGGCATCGACCACACCTATGTGAACGACCTGGTCGGCACGCTGACCTCGCCGTCCGGCGCGACGGCGACGCTGTTCCAGAAGGGCGGCGGCAGCGGCAACAACCTCTGCCAGGTGGTCTTCGACGATTCGGCGACCAAGCTGTTCAGCTCGACCGGGTCCGCGGACGCGCCGTTCACCGGCACCTACCGGCCGGTGACGCCGCAGACCCAGGCGGGCGTCTCGGCGGACGGCACTTGGACGTTCAAGGTCGTCGACACCGCGGGCGGCGACACCGGTTCGATCCGCAGCGTTTCGCTGCACGTCAACGGGTACGTCCCGGCCGGGCATCCGGCGGACGTGCACAAGACGGTGACCACGGGGCCGGTGCGGCCTCAGCTCGTCTGAGAAGGATGCGGGGCCGTCGCCAGGCGCGGCGGCCCCGTACCGTTTCCGGCATGGCACGGCAGGTCGCGGGCGGCGGACGGGCGGTGGAAGTCCCGCCCGAACGGCTCGACGGCTGGTTCGCGCGCTTCGCCGAACGCAACGACGGCGTGCGCACCACGCTTCTCACCGCGACCGAAGTGCGAATCACCGCGGAGAACGGCACCACGGCCATCGCGACTGTCCCGTTTGGACCGTTGCCGACTCAAGGCGAGTACCCCGGGCTGGCCGTGGAGCCGTTGATCCGGCACGCACAAACGCCAAGACTCATCGCGCTGCTGCTGGTCCGCAAAGGCGGCCATTCGCTCGGACTCGCCTACGACGGCCGCGTGGTCCTCTCCAGAACCGACCGCCACCACGTGCAAGGCCGAACCGCGGCGGGCGGCTGGTCGCAGCAACGCTTCGCGCGCCGCAGGGAAGGCCAGACACGGGCCGCACTGCACTCGGCCGCTCAGGACGCGTGCGAAGTCCTGCTGCCCAGACTGTCCGAAATGGACGCTGTGGTGCTCGGCGGAGACCGGCGGGCACTCGGCGAACTGCGCGCCGACCGTCGGCTCGCCAAGCTGTTCGACCGGGCCGAGCCGCGCGTGCTGGAGATCCCCGAACCGCGCCGCGAGGTGCTGGCCGAGGCGGCACAGCGGGCACGCGCCGTGGAGCTGGTGGTGAGGGAGCCGACAGCAGGGCCTGAGTGAATCCGGACACGGCCGCGAAAACCGTTCGACGCCGACCCGTACACTGGGTCCGTGGTCATCAGGGCATTGGTGCGGATTCAGAGAGAATAACCGCCCGCCCCGCATCGCACGCGGTGCCGGGGCGCTCCAGCACGTCCATCTGACCGCCCCCGTCTCCGGGAGTTCTCTTGATCACGGCCACCGGCCTTGAGCTGCGCGCCGGTTCGCGCATCCTGCTCAACGGCGCCACCCTCCGCATCCAGTCCGGCGACCGCATCGGTCTCGTCGGCCGCAACGGCGCGGGCAAGACCACCTCGCTCAAAGTCCTCGCGGGCGAGGGCGAACCGCACGCCGGCGACGTCCGCCGCAGCGGCGAACTCGGCTACCTGCCGCAGGACCCGCGCGAGGGCGACCTGTCGGTCACCGCGAAGGACCGCGTGCTGTCCGCGCGCGGCCTCGACACCCTGCTGCGCGACATGGAAAAGGCGCAGACCGCCATGTCCGAGCTGGTCGACGAGAAGCAGCGGGACAAGGCGATCAACCGCTACGCGCGGCTCGAGGAGCGGTTCTCCTCGCTCGGCGGGTACGCCGCGGAGAGCGAAGCGGCGCGGATCTGCTCGAACCTCGGCCTCGCCGACCGCATCCTCGCCCAGACGCTGAGCACGCTGTCGGGCGGCCAGCGCCGCCGCGTCGAGCTGGCGCGGATCCTCTTCGCCGCCGCCGAGGCGGGCGCAGGCGGCAAATCCGAGACGATCCTGCTGCTGGACGAGCCGACCAACCACCTCGACGCCGACTCGATCAACTGGCTGCGCGGCTTCCTCAAGCAGCACGAAGGCGGCCTCGTGGTGATCAGCCACGACGTCGAGCTGCTCGGCGACGTCGTGAACAAGGTGTGGTTCCTCGACGCCACGCGCGGCGAGATCGACATCTACAACATGAGCTGGCAGCGCTACCTCGACGCGCGCGCCACCGACGAGAAGCGCCGCCGCCGCGAGCGCGCGAACGCCGAGAAGAAGGCGTCCGCGCTGCAGGCGCAGGCCGCGAAGCTCGGTGCGAAGGCGACCAAGGCCGTCGCGGCCAAGAACATGGCCCGGCGCGCGGAGCAGATGCTCTCCTCGCTCGACGAGACGCGCCAGGCGGACAAGGTCGCCCGGATCAAGTTCCCGGAACCGGCCTCGTGCGGGCGCACGCCGCTGACCGCGGACGGATTGTCCAAGTCGTACGGTTCGCTCGAGATCTTCACCGGCGTCGATCTGGCGATCGACCGCGGCTCGAAGGTCGTGGTGCTCGGATTGAACGGCGCCGGAAAGACGACATTGCTCCGGTTGCTCGGCGGAATGGAAACGCCGGACACCGGATCCGTCGAACCGGGTCACGGATTGCGTTTGGGCTATTACGCACAGGAACACGAAACTCTCGACCACGAAGCGTCGGTGTGGGAAAACATCCGCCATCTCGCGCCGGACACCGGCGCGCAGGAGCTGCGGAACCTGCTCGGCTCGTTCCTGTTCACCGGCGAACAGCTCGACCAGCCCGCCGGGACGCTGTCCGGCGGCGAGAAGACCCGGCTCGCACTCGCTGGACTCGTGTCCAGCCAAGCCAATGTGCTGCTGCTGGACGAACCGACGAACAACCTGGACCCGGCCAGCCGCGCGCAGGTTCTCGACGCGCTGCGCAGCTTCGCCGGAGCCGTCGTGCTGGTGACGCACGACCCGGGCGCGGTCGAGGCGCTCGAACCCGAGCGCGTGATCCTGCTTCCGGACGGAACCGAGGACCACTGGTCCCCGGATTATCTTGAACTTGTCCAGCTTGCCTGACCGAGTGCGTCCGTTCGGGTGCTTACCGTGTCGGGCAAAGCACTGGAATGGCCCAATGTGATCGCGGTTTCGATCGTTTTACGGCTGTCGTCTGGCAATCCGGCGCGTAGTGTTCGATCATTGCCCCGGCAGGGGCCGCGAATGGCCCGGAACAACCACTCGGCGGGAAGGCGATCGACGTGGCTGATCTCAAGAAAGGCGCGCGGATCACCGGCAACACGCGCGACAAGCTGGCCGCTGACCTGAAGAAGAAATACGAGAAGGGCTCGAGCATCCGGGCGCTGGCCGAATCCACCGGACGGTCCTACGGGTTCGTCCACCGGGTGCTGTCGGAGTCCGGGGTCCAGCTGCGGGGGCGCGGCGGGGCCACGCGGGTCAAGAAGAAGTAGCGTCAGCGCGGCCGTTGCGCGGGGGGCGCGCGGTCGGTCCGGAGTCCCGGAAGGTCAGCGCGGCGCCGAGGAGTACCAGCGGGTACACCAGGTAGCCGTACCGGGTGGCCGGAGTGAGAAGGATCAACGCGCCGAGTCCGACGGCGGTTCGCGTCAGTGCAGCGGATCCCGTCGCGGGGGGCCGGCGTGCCAGCCAGATCAGCATCGCCACTGCCGCAAGACCCACCAGCACCAGGGAAATCGCGGTGCCCGCGGGTACGAACTGCTTGATCAGATGCCCGGGCAGCGGGCTCGCCGCGGGGGAACGGACGGTGCCCATGCCGAGCGGGAAACGGATCACGTGCTCGGTGAACGCGGCCGGGTTCGCCAGATACACCGGCAGATGCAGCGCGATCGTCGTCGCGGCCAGCGCGCCCGCGAAGCGACCCGTTGCGGCCCAAGGATTTTCGCCGCGCGCTCGCCGGTAAACGAAGACCGCGAGCACCGCGGCAGCCGGCGCGACGATGAGTTTCGCGCTGATCACCAGCGCCAGCACGAAACCAGTCCATCCTGGACGGCCGGAAGAAGCGAGCGCGAACGTCAGCACGAGCAGGCCCACGATCGCGAGGTCCGGACCGGCGACCGCCCAGGTCAGGGCGGTGAGCGGACAGGCGATCGCGAGCTGTGCGGCGAAAACCGGAATGCGAGGCCGGTTCAGCAGGCGCCAGGACGCGTACGCGCAGATCACCGCGGCGAGCGCGAACATCCAGCGCGCGTCGGTCAGTGCATTGAGGACTGGATTGCCGCCGAGCAGCGCGCGCGGCAGCCCGAAGACGGTCATCGCCGGCCCGTACGGCGTGTAGTCGTTCACTTCCGGTGCGCGGCCGAGCGTCGCGAAGTCGACGTACGGGGTTCCGTGCCGCAGCAACAGATCCGCGCTGCGTTCGATGACCCACACCTCGGGCTGCGCGGCCCAGGAGAACGGGGTGATCAGCCAGTCCGTTCCGGTCAGCCGCCGGATCACCAGCATCGCCAACGGCGCGCACATCGCGAACACGACAACCGCGCCGATACCGATCCAGCGCGACCCGAATTTGCCGTCAGTTTGCATTCCGCGGCGCGCGGAAATCGTCAGCCAGGCGCTGTGCGCGGCGGCCAATCCGTATCCGGCGACGGCGAAATTGCCCCAGATCCGGTAGCCGTAGAACTCCGAAGCGAGCGCGGTGCCGAGCGCGAAGGCGAAGCAGCCGAGATAAAAGACGAGATCCCACGCGACGACGCGCACGGGATGTGCTGTTCCGGCCCGCGCCGGGGCCATCAGCAGTTGCACCCGCGTTTCCTCCCCGGTTCGCCGACCCCGAAACGCCAGGCTACCGAGCCCCGCCGCCCCGCCCGGGCCCAGGTCCGTGAGGGGAACCCTGAGGGAATCAGAGTCCGTGAGGGTTCCCCTCACGGACATCGGGAAGAATGCCGGGCGTCCCGGTGTTGTGCAGGTCATCTCCGGAAAAAAGTTCAACTAATCTAGAGGTTTTCACGAGCTGGGGGACACTCCAATGGACAACACTTGGGCGCTGCTGAGCTCCGCCATGCGGGCGGGCGACGCGCCGAAAGCGCTGACCCGGGGCACGGTCCGCCGGGTCGCGCGGTTCGCCCGGCCGCACTGGGTGCGGCTGCTGGCCTTCCTGGTGCTCACCGTGATCTCGGCGGTGCTCGCCGTGACGACGCCGGTGCTCGCGGGCAAGGTGGTCGACGCGATCGTCGGCAAGCACGAGCTGAACGTGGTGATCTGGCTGTCGGTCGTGATCGCGGTGCTGGCGATCCTCGACGCCGGGCTCGGCCTCGCCGAACGCTGGCAGTCCGCGCGGATCGGCGAGGGCATCATCCTCGACCTGCGCGTGGCGGTGTTCGAGCACGTGCAGAAGCTGCCGATCGCGTTCTTCACCCGCACTCGCACCGGTGCGCTGGTCAGCAGGCTCAACAACGACGTGATCGGCGCGCAGCGCACCTTCACCGCGACTTTGTCCGGTTTGGTCACCAATGTGATCCAGCTGGTGCTGTCGCTGATCGTGATGGTGTCGCTCTCGTGGCAGGTCACGCTCTTCGCGCTGGTGCTGTTGCCGATTTTCGTACTGCCCGCCCGGCGGCTCGGCCGTCGCATGGCCGGACTGCAGCGCGAGGCCGCGCAACTCAACGCCGGGATGACCACGCAGATGACCGAACGGTTCTCCGCGCCGGGCGCCACGCTGGTGAAGCTGTTCGGCCGGCCGCGCCAGGAGGTCGCCGACTTCGGCCTCCGCGCCGGACGCGTGCGCGACATCGGCGTGCGGACCGCGATGCTGACGCGCTGGTTCATGACGAGCCTGACGCTCGTGTCGGCGCTCGCGCAGGCGCTCGTCTACGGCCTCGGCGGCTACCTGGCGCTCACCGGGAAGCTCGAACCGGGCACCGTGGTGGCGCTGGCGCTGCTGCTGACCCGGCTGTACACGCCGCTGACCGCGCTCGCGAACGTGCGCGTGGACGTGATGACCGCGCTGGTGTCGTTCGAGCGGGTCTTCGAGGTGCTGGACCTGGAGCCGATGATCAAGGAGCCGGCCGAGCCGAAGAAGCTGCCCGAGGGCGGCGTTTCGGTCGAGTTCTCCGACGTCCGGTTCGGCTACCCGGCGGCGGACAAGTTCTCGCTCGCCTCGCTGGAGGACGTGGCCACTTTGGACAGCCGAGGCGGCGACGAGGTGCTGCACGGCCTCAGCTTCCGCGCGGAAGCCGGGCAGATGGTCGCGCTGGTCGGTTCGTCCGGTGCGGGCAAATCGACGATCGCTTCGCTGCTGCCGCGGCTGTACGACGTGGACGCCGGTTCGGTGCGACTGTCCGATGTGGACGTCAAGGAGCTGAGTTTCGCTTCGCTGCGGGAAACCGTCGGCGTGGTGACCCAGGACGGGCACCTGTTCCACGACACGATCCGCTCCAACCTGAGCTACGCGCGCCCGGAAGTCACGGACGACGAGATCTGGGCCGCGCTGGAAAAGGCGCGGCTGGGCGATTTGGTGCACTCGCTGCCGGACGGACTGGACACGACCGTCGGCGAACGCGGTTACCGGCTCTCCGGCGGCGAACGGCAGCGGCTCACCATCGCGCGATTGCTGTTGGCGCAGCCGAAGGTCGTGGTGCTGGACGAGGCGACCGCGCACCTGGATTCGGAATCCGAGGCCGCGGTGGGCGAAGCGCTCACCGGAGCCCTGGAAGGCCGCACGTCGCTGGTGATCGCGCACCGGCTGTCGACCGTGCGGGCGGCGGATCTGATCCTGGTGGTGGAAAACGGGGACATCGTGGAACGCGGCACGCACGACGAACTGCTGGCGAAGGAAGGCCGGTACGCGGAGCTGTACCACACGCAGTTCTCGGAAGAACCCGCCGCCGCCTGACCCCGGCCAGGACCGCCCCAATGTGGCATTGGGTGCATGTGACGCACCGAACGCCACATTGGGTGCGTCTGGCGCACCCAATGCCACATTGGGGCGCGTGGCGCGGGGCGGGGTCAGCGCAGGGCGGGCACGCGAGGCTCGTACTTGGCCAGCAGCGCCGCGTTCGCCGCGTCGCCGCCCTCCACATTGGAGCTGCGCCACAGCGGAACGTCGAGCCCTTCGGCGGTGCCCCGGTCGTAAACCTCGGCCAGGATCAGGTTCCACAGAAACGCATTGACCACAGTGGACAGCGGCCCGGTGCGCGGCGCGGACGCCGGATAGCTGGCGTCGCCGGGAATCACCAGCGAATCCAGCACCACACTGCCTTCCTCGACCAACGTCGTGGCGGACCGGCGCGGTGCGGCCGCCACACAAGCCCGCGACGTCACCGCGATCACCGCGGCGCCTCGGCGACGTGCGCCGGCGGCCAGTTCGACCGGGTACGGATTCACGCCGGACGTGGAGAACACGACCAGCACGTCCTCGGGTCCCGGCGCGCGTTCGGCCAGCACCTCTTCGGCGAGCCCGGAACGGCGTTCGGTGCGCGTGCTGTGCTGCGCGCCGTGCAGCGGCAGCAGTTCCGGGTGGTACACCGGATACACGCAGGCGAGCCCGCCCGCGCGGTAGAACGTCTCGGCGACCGCGGCCAGCGAGTGCCCGGCGCCCGCGGTGAAGACCAGCGCGTCGGCCCGGATCACCCCCAGCAGCAGGTCCGCGGCGGCGGACACCTGCGCGGCATTGGCCTCCGCCGCCGCCGCAAGCTGGTCCGAAGTGCTCTTCACGAGATCCGTGGCGCTCACCACACCTGCCCTTCCTCGCGGGTCCGGGCACCGAATCTATCGGGTGGACACGCTTCGTGGTGGATTACCGTGGAGTTGATCGGAATGGGGGTGCCGGTGAACGGGAAACGGCAAGGCGGCCGGACGGATCCGGCCGTGCGGGCGTGGCGGGCCCCCGGGCAGACCCGCGCGGTGGCGCTCGTGCTGCACGGCGGGGCCGAGCGCAGCACCGCGGTCGTCCAGCCGTGGCGGCTGGCGTATCAGCGCATGGTGCCGCTGGCCCGTTCGCTGCACCGGGCCGGAAAACGGCACGGCCTGGAAGTCCGGCTGATGCGGAACCGGCTGTACGGCTGGAACGACCGGATGGAAAGCCCGGTGCCGGACGCCCGCTGGGCCCTGGACCGGATCCGCGCCGACCATCCCGGGCTCCCGGTGGTCCTCGTCGGCCATTCCATGGGCGGCCGCGTCGCGCTGCGGGTCGCCGACGATCCGGCGGTGACCGGGGTGTGCGCGATGGCCCCGTGGACGCCGCAGGGCGAGCCGGTGGACGCCGTCGCGGGCCGCGCGGTGCTGATCGCGCACGGCACCCGCGACCGGATGACCTCGCCCGCCGAGTCCTACGCCTTCGCCGCGCGCGCCCGCGAGGTCACCGACCTGGTGGCGCGGTTCGAGATCGCCGGGGAAGGCCATTCGATGCTCCGCCGTCCCGCGGTCTGGACCCGGCTGATGTGTGCTTTCACACTGGACCGGATCGGAGTGGGCGAGACGGACGAGACTCTCCGTCAGGCCTGGTCCCGCCCTTCCGGCGACCGGTTGCGCATCCCGGGGTAACCGGAGGGCGCGGCCCGGTCGCGAAGGCAGTCGGGACGAAGCGGGAATATCATGGGGAAGGGCTCGAAAGCCCGTTCGGAGGGAGTGTCTTGTCCACGTCACGAGTCGATCCGACAGTGGTCTCGCAGCCGGTGCCCGGCGAATCCCGATGGCCCGGTCTCGCCACGCCGCCGCACTCGCCGTTGCGGGCGCGCGCGGCCGAGGCGCTGTTCCGGCACGCGGTGAAATCGCTGGACGTGCGCGTCACGTTCCCGGACGGCACCGTGCTCGGCGCGGGCGGCCCGGACGCGCCGGAGATGCGCATCCACCGGCCCGCGGCGTTCTTCCACCGGCTCGGGGCCGACGCGAAGATCGGCTTCGGCGAGGCGTACCTGGTCGGCGACTGGACGGCGGACGACCTGGCAGGCGTCCTCACGCCGTTCGCCGAGCGGCTGGCCACGCTCGTGCCGCCGTTCCTGCAGCGGTTCCGCCGGATCGCCGAGCGCATGCAGCCGTCCGAGGAAGAGAACACCGTCGAGGGCGCGCGGTCGAACATCCACCGGCACTACGACCTGTCGAACGACCTGTTCAGCGCGTTCCTGGACGAGTCGATGATGTACTCCTCGGCGCTGTTCGGCCCCGGGGACACGCTCACCCAGGCGCAGCACCGCAAGCTCGACAGCGTGCTCGACTACGCCGGCGTGCGCAAAGGCAGCGAGGTGCTGGAGATCGGCACCGGATGGGGCGAGCTGTCCATCCGCGCGGCCTCGCGCGGCGCGAAGGTCACGTCGCTGACCATCTCGCAGGAGCAGAAGGTGCTCGCCGACGCCCGGATCGCCGAAGCGGGCCTTTCCGACCGCGTCGACGTGCGGCTGTGCGACTACCGCGAGGCCACCGGCGAGTACGACTCGGTGGTCAGCGTGGAGATGATCGAGGCGGTCGGCGCGTCCTACTGGCCGACGTTCTTCTCCACGATCGGCAAGCGCCTGCGCCCCGGCGGGCAGTTCGGCCTGCAGGCGATCACCATGGACCACGACCGGATGCTGGCCTCGGCCAAGTCCTACACGTGGATCCACAAGTACGTCTTCCCCGGCGGCATCATCCCGTCGGTGCAGGCGATCGAGGACGGGATGCGCGAGAACACCCGGCTGAAGCTGGCCGGGATGCGCGAGTTCGGCCAGGACTACGCCCGCACGCTCAAGCTGTGGCGGGACCGCTTCCAGCAGCGCTGGGACGACATCCGCGGCTTCGGGTTCGACGACGTGTTCCGGCGGATGTGGGAGTTCTACCTCGCCTACTCCGAGGCCGGGTTCCGGTCGGGGCATCTGAAGGTCCACCAGTTCGGGTTCGCCGACCCGCGCTGAGGCCGTCTCTCCCCGCCGGGACAACCCGCGTAGGGTCCCGCACGTCCACCGCAGGAGGACCGCGCAGGAGCCTGCGCGGCCACGCACCACCGGATCGGGGAGACAGGCCCATGACGTACGGAGGCGACGACGGCAGGCGGCGGATGCCGCCCGGCCCACCGCAGCCCCCCGCACGCCCGCGCCAGCAGCAGCGGGCGCAGATGATGCCGCTGCCGGGCAGAGGGCAAAGCCCCTACGACGCCCGCACCCGGCCGATGGGAGCGCGCGGCGAGGCCCCGCCGCCGCCCGTGCCGCCGCGGCAGGACCCGCCGGAGTACGGGGGCCAGCAGCCGCGGCCGCGCCGTCGCCGCCGGTGGAGCGTCGGCAAGATCCTGATGACGCTGCTGATCGTGTTCGTGCTGTTCCTCGGCGCGGTCTGGGCGTATCTGGAGTTCACTATCAACCGGGTGGACGCGATCGCCGACTACTCCGGGCGCCCGGCCGCGGCGTCGGGCACGAACTGGCTGATCGTCGGGTCGGACAGCCGCCAGGGCCTGTCCGCCGCGGACGAGGAGCGCCTGGCCACCGGTGACACCGGCGAGGCGGGCGGGCAGCGCACCGACACGATCATGATCGCGCACATCCCGGACAATTCGACCAAACCGACGCTGCTGAGCCTGCCGCGCGACTCGCAGGTGAAGATCCCCGGCCACGGCACGAGCAAGATCAACGCCGCGTTCGCGCTCGGCGGGCCGAAACTGCTGGTCCAGACGGTCGAACAGGCCACCGGGCTGCGCATGGACCACTACGCGGAGATCGGCTTCGGCGGGTTCGCGAACATCGTCGACGCGATCGGCGGGGTCGACATGTGCATCGAGAAGGACATGAACGACCCGATGACCGGCATCGACATCAAGGCGGGCTGCCAGAAGCTCGACGGACGCTCGGCGCTCGGCTTCGTCCGGATGCGGCACGCCGACGCGACGCCGCGCTCGGACCTCGACCGGGTGGCGAACCAGCGCAAGTTCATCGGGGCGCTGGTCAGCCAGATCGCCAGCCCCGGGACCCTGTTGAACCCGTTCGACTTCTTCCCGCTCCTGGGTTCCGCGCCGGACGCGCTGACCATGGACACCGGCGACCACGTGCACAACCTGGCCGGCCTGGCGATCGCGATGCGCGGCATTTCCTCCGACGGCGTCACGACCACGACGATGCCGATCACCGACGCGTCGGCGCAGCACTGGGACAAGAAGAAGTCCGGGCAGCTGTTCGACGCGCTGAAGAACGACACCGAGGTGCCTCCGGACGTCGTGATGCACTGACTGGGCTTGTGAAACGGCGGCAGCTTCGCGAAATTCGCGAGCCTGCCGCCGTTTCTGCTGTCAGGATGGCTCGCATGGACACTCTCACCGACGGTGTGGTCACCCTCGTTCGCTGGCGCCAGGAGCATCGGGACGCGCAGGTGGCGGCCGTCGTGGGATCCCTGGACCACCTGTCCGCGTGGATGCCCTGGGCGATCGACGGCTACGACGAGGCCAAGGGAGACGAGTTCCTGACGCGCGTGGCCTCGCAATGGGAGAGCGGCGAGGAATACAACTACGCGATCTACACGCCGGATGACGAACTGGCGGGCAGTTGCGGGTTGATGCGTCGTGGTGACGGGTGGGAGATCGGGTACTGGCTCACGAAAACCCAGACTGGCAAGGGTTTTGTGACGCGGGCGAGTGCGTTGCTGGTTGCTTTGGCTTGGCGGCTGGACGCCACTTTTGTGTTGATCAAGCACGATTCGGAAAATGCCCGCAGCGGCGCGGTTCCGGTGCGGCTGGGGTTTTCCCGGGTGGGGGAGGAACCAGCGGAGGGGCGCATTCCGTCGGCTTGCAGCGGGGTGAATGTGGTTTGGCGGCTTGAGCGGCCCGTGTAAGCGCCCGCTGCCGCAGAAGTCCGTGAGGGGAACCCCGAGGGAATCAGAGTCCCTCAGGGTTCCCCTCACGGACGTCCGCGTCGCGCGCCGGGCGGGATTTCCGGGTGGTGCCGGTCAGGCGTCCGCGCGTTCCCGCAGCACCTTCAACGCCCGATCAGCATGCGCCGTGAAGTTCAGTTCGCTCTTGATCACGTCCAGCACCCGCCGGTCTTCCGCGATCACGAACGTCTGCCGTTTCGTGTGCAGGGGCAGGATCTTTCGCCACACGCCGAACTGCTTCGCCACCGAACCGTCCACATCGGACAGCAGTGGGTAGTCGAAATCGTGCTTGGCGGAGAACTCGCGCTGCTTGCCGACCGCGTCCGGGCTGATGCCGACGCGTTGCGCGCCCGCCTCCGCGAATTCCGCGGCCAGGTCCCGGAAGTGGCAGCTTTCGGCGGTGCAGCCGGACGTCATCGCGGCCGGGTAGAAGAACAGCACGACCGGGCCGTCGGCGAGCAGTGCCGACAGGGTGCGTTCGACGCCCTGGTCGTCGGGGAGGGTGAAGTCGGGGGCGAGGTCGCCAGGCTGCATCGCGGAGGGGTCCTTCCAGAAAGGTCGTCGTACCCGGGAGTTCGGCGCCGGGCAGGCGGCGGATGGGTCAGCTGGCGTGCCGGGCGATCATTTCGTCGACCTCGTCGCCGGTCGCGGACTCTGCCACGAACGAACCCCTCGCGGCCAGGACGCCCTGTTCCCGCAGGCGGTCCGCGTGGTCGTCATCGCGCACGCCCTCCGCGCCGATGCGCAGGCCCAGCTCCTTGGCTCGCGTGACCAGTTGCGACAGGTGCCGCACGTCGGTCTCCGCCGGGTCCGGACCGGCCAGTGCGTCGATGACCGGGCCGCTGAGGATCACGTGCTTGACCGGGAGCCGGTACCGCGGGATCAGTTCCAGGTCGGACGATCCGGAGATGGTGAGCACCAGCTGCGCGCCCAGGTCGGCGAGCACGGTGAACGAGTCCAGCACCTCGCCGTCGTCGTCGAACATCGACGCGCGGTCGGTGCACAGCCGCAGGACTCGCGCGGGCAGGTGGTGCCGGTCGAGCTGGTTCTTGACCAGCAGCACCAGATCCGGGTCGATGGCCAGGCGCTTCGGCAGCCGGATGCAGACGTCCGGCGCGGCGGGGCCGTACTGGTCGCGCCAGCGCGCGGTCGCGCCCAGCGATTCCTGCAGCAGCCATTTGCCGAGCGGCACGGTCATGCCGGTGGTCTGCGCGAGCGGGTAGAACTCCTCGGGCCCGAGTTCGCCGCGTTCGGGGTGGCTCCAGAGCAGACCGGCGTTCACCGCGGCGATCTCGTCCGGCTTCGCGAGCTTGACCGTCGGCTGGTAGATCAGCGAGAACTCGCCGTTCTCCAGCGCGCCGGCGATCACGGCGCCGAGCTGGTAACGGTTGCGATTATCGCTGTCTTTCTGCGGGTCGTACTCCATCCACTGCGCCTTGCCCGCCTCTTTGGCACGGTGCAGCGCCAGCTCGGCCGCGCGCAGCAGTTCGCTGTGGCTGCTCTCGTGCGCCGGGCGCACGACGATCCCGATGCTCGCACTGACGCCGATGCCGTGTCCGTCGACGTACACCGGCTCGCTGAGTTCTTCCAGCACTTGGTCGGCCAGCACGACCGTCTTCTGCGAGTTCAGTTCCGACCCGCGCAGGATCACGGCGAACCCGTCGCCGGACAGCCGGGCGACGTAACCGTCGTACTGGCCGGTGAACACCGCCTCCAGCTTCCGTGAGATCGCCTTCAGCACGAGGTCGCCCATGCCGGTGCCGAGCCCGTCGTTGATCACCTTGAACCCGTCGATGTCCAGGTACAGCAAGGCGATCTCGTCGGTGCCGCTCGAGCCGAGCACGGTTTCCAGCCGGGTGGTGAACGCGGCGCTGTTGGGCAGCCCGGTGAGCGGGTCGTGCAGGTTCTGGTGGCGCAGCCGTTCGCCGAGCAGGTGCAGGTCGTCGTCATCGGCCGCCATGAACACCGGGAAGTACGTCCCGGGACGGTCGCCGGGCAGCGTCGCGAGCGTGACGTTCGTGGTGAGTTCGCCGTCGAGGCTGTGGCCGAGCTGCACGCTCTGGACGGCCCGGCGGCCGTCGGCGGTGAGCGGCAGGCCCTCGAGCGCGGAGCGCAGCCGCACGGAATCCTGCGGGCCGGCTCCGAGATCGGCGATGTGCTTGTCCCGCAACTCGATCGTGGACGTGCCGAGCAGCCGGGCCAGCGCGGCGTTCGCCTCGACGACGGTGCCGTCCGGGCCGGTGAGCGCGATGCCGATCGGCGCGGAGGAGAAGAGCGCGGTGAACCGGCGCGTGGCGCCGGTGTCCTCGGGCCGCTCGGCGACCTCGCCGGCGAAGTCGAGCAGGATCCGCTCCACCTCGGCGGGAGGGAGCGTTACTCCGTTGGTGTCAGTCAGCGCCGCCGCGTACTTGCGCGCGACGTCGACCAACCCTGGCGTGGCACCAGGCTCCGGCACACTCCACCTCTTCATACGCGGACAAAGACCAGCTCAGGCCCGGTGCGGAGGGTCCGAGGACCCACACTGGGTACGAGTTGGCCGCAAGTGATGCCACGGCATCACGGACCTAACAGGGTGTCTACCGGCTGAACGAGTGATGGGCACTACACAACTGGTGACATCAAGTCACCTTGAGTACACGAAGGTGGCCTGTACTGTGGTTTTGTCTCCAGCTGTCGACCTTTCTGTCCCGCTCGGCGGCCGTCAACGATAGGCCAGGCGGGCCGGGAGCCCGTCGGCGGGCACCGGAAGCGAGACGTAGTCCCACTTGGCGACGTAGTCCTCGGGCACCGACCAGCGGTGCGCCCGCAGCAGCTCGTGCATGAGCGCCTTGACCTCAAGGCCGCCGAACTGCAGCCCGATGCACTTGTGCGCGCCGCCGCCGAACGGCATCCACGCGAACCGGTGCGATTTGTCCTCGCGGCGGTCCGGGCCGAACCGCTCGGGGTCGAAGCGCAGCGGATCGGTCCAGTGCTCGGGGGAGTAGTGGTTCAGCGTCGGCGAAACCGCGACCATCGTGCCTTCCGGCAGGTAGTGGCCGAGGACGGCAGTGTCCTTTGTGGTCTTTCGGGCCAGCGACGGCACCGGCGCGCGCAGCCGCAGCGCCTCCTTCATGACGAGGTCCAGCGTTTCGAGGCTTTCCAGCGCTTCGAGGTCCGGCAGGTCGTCGCCGAGGCGCAGCGACTCCTCGCGGGCGCGCTCCTGCCATTCCGGGTGTTTCGCGAGGTAGTAGGCCATCGCGCTGGCGGTGATGGTGGTCGTGTCGTGCGCGGCCATCATCAGGAAGATCATGTGGTTGACGATGTCGGCGTCGCTGAACCGGTCGCCGTCCTCGGAGGTCGCGTGGCAGAGCGCGGAGAACAGGTCGTCGCCGTCCGCGTCGCGCTTCGCCGCCAGGTTCTCGCCGAAATAGCGCTCCAGCGCCCGCCTGCCGCGCAAACCCGCGGCCCAGCGACCGCCAGGCACCGGATATCGCACCACAGCGGTACCGGCGCGCACAGCGGCCACGAACGCGCGGTTGATGCGCTCGGCGTCGGCGGCGGAGCGCATGCCCATGAAAACCTGCGTCGCGACGTCCAGCGTCAGCTGTTTGAACGCCCAATACAGCTGGGGACGGCCGGACGGCAGCGCCGCGACGCCTTCGCGCAACGCCGGGCCCATCTGCGCGACATAGCCGCGGAGCCGGTCGCGGGTGAATGCCTCCTGCATGATCCGGCGGTGCAGGTGGTGCTCGCCGAAATCGAGCAGCATGAGCCCGCGCTCGAAGAACCGCTCGATGAAGAACTTCCAGCCCTCTTGGGAAAACGCCTTGTCCTTGTTCACGAGCGCGGCCTGCGTGGCGTCGGCCCCGGACAGCGTGACGATCCGCTGGCCGAACACGCCCATCCACGACACCGGGCCGAACTGCTCGAAGCGGCGCAGGCTGAAGTCGAGACCGAACCTCATCCCGTCGAGCGTGTGGCCGATCAACGGCGGTCCGTCGTCGCCGAGGATGGGCTTCAGGCCGCTGCCCGCCGGGGGAGTCGCGAGTTCGCGGACCGGCCAGCGCGCACCGAGCCAGCGTTCGTCCACCTTGCGCGGCAACGGGATCGCGGTCAGCGGCGGCATCCGGCCGCGCAGGTTCTCCGAGAGCCGGGTGACGCCGTCGCTCCCGGCGTGCGCGAGGGTGCCGAGCGCGTCGGGACCTACCCGGGCGGCCCGGCCGAGCGCGCCGCCAGTCGTCGGGATTCCCGCTTTTCCGGTCACGTCCGCCATGACGACCACCTCCCGGCAAGGGTATCGGTCGCGTCCACGGTCCCCTGTTATTGACAACATGACAATACCTTGCGGGGCTGCCGTTCGGGTGATCCTCGGGGCGGTGCCGGGCGGCTGGTCTTTCGCCGCCCGGCACCGGCGGGGTCAGCGAGGTTCGGCGCGCAGTTCCCGGGCCGCGCCGACCAGGTGTCGCAGTGCTGGTTCCACCTCGGCGTAGCCGCGGGTCTTGAGGCCGCAGTCCGGGTTGATCCACAGGCGTTCCGCCGGAACTGCGCTGAGTGCTGTGCGCACCAGGCTGGTCAGTTCGGTTTGGTCCGGCACGCGTGGTGAGTGGATGTCGTATACGCCGGGGCCGACGCCGCGGGCGAAGCCTGCGTCGTTCAGGTCGGCGAGTACCTCCATTTTCGAGCGGGCGGCTTCGATGCTGGTGACGTCGGCGTCGAGGGCGTCGATCGCGGGTAGTACGTCGCCGAATTCCGAGTAGCACATGTGGGTGTGGATCTGGGTGGTTGCCGCCGCGCCTGAGGTGGCCAGGCGGAACGCGGGCACGGCCCAGTCGAAGTACGCCTCGCGGTCCGCCGCGTGCAGCGGGAGCAGTTCGCGCAATGCTGGTTCGTCGACTTGCACGACGCGGATTCCGGCGGCTTCCAGGTCGGCGACCTCGTCCCGGACTGCCAGCGCGACTTGGCGTGCGGTGTCGGTCAGTGGTTGGTCGTCGCGGACGAATGACCAGGCCAGGATTGTCACTGGGCCGGTCAGCATGCCTTTCACCGGACGGTCGGTGCGGCTTTGCGCGTACTGGGTCCATCCGACGGTCATGGGGTTCGGGCGGGAGACGTCGCCGAACAGGATCGGCGGGCGGACGCATCGGGATCCGTACGACTGGACCCAGCCGAAGTCGGTCGTGGCGAATCCGGTGAGTTGTTCGGCGAAGTACTGGACCATGTCGTTGCGTTCCGGTTCGCCGTGGACGAGGACGTCCAGGCCTAGGTCTTCCTGCAAACGCACTACGCGGTCGATTTCGGTACGCATCGCGGTGCGGTAGGCGTTGTCGTCGAGTTTGCCTGTGCGGTGGGCGGCCCGGGCTCGGCGGACTTCGCTTGTTTGGGGGAAGGAACCGATGGTGGTGGTGGGTAGCGGGGGGAGGTTCAGGGATTTTTGTTGTGCTGCAGCGCGTTCTAGGTATGGGATGCGGACGGTGTCTTCCGGTTGGAGCGCTGCGACGCGCGCCCGGACGCCGGCGTCGTTGAGCTCCTCAGCACTGGCTCGGTCGGCGACGGCGGCCCGCGCCGGGTTGAGGTCGACGTTCTCGCCGTTCAACGCTCGGCCGAGCAGGACAACCTCGTCCACCTTCTGTTGTGCGAAGGCTAGCCAGTTCTTCACGCGTGGGTTGAAATCTGTCTCTGCTTCCACGTCGTAAGGGACGTGCAGGAGGGAGCACGACGTCGATACGCTTACGTGTGCCGCGGTGGCTTTTAGTTGTGCGGCGCGGGCCAGTGCTACGTCGGGGTCGGTGCGCCAGATGTTTCGGCCGTCCACGATTCCGGCGAGTACTTCCTTGTCTCGCAATGCTCCTTCTGCTGCTGCTTTGTCCACAAAGGATGCATCGGTTACCAGATCGAGGGCCAACGCTTCGATGGGGGAGCGGGCCAGTACGCCCAGTGCTCGGCCCAGTCCGCCGAAGTATCCGGCTACCAGCAGCTTGGGTCGGTGCTTTTCCTTGGCCAGCCAGTGGTATGCGCGGGTGAGGGCGTTGAACTCCGAGGTCGCCCTGTCTGCGGCGAATGCTGGTTCGTCCAACTGGACCCACTCGACGCCTTCGTCGGCCAGTTCGCTCAGCAGTTCGGCGTATGCGGGCAGCAGTTCGTCCAGCAGTTCCAGCGGGCTGAATCCGGGCTCAGTTGCCTTGGCCAGCAGCAGGAAGGTGACCGGGCCGACGAGTACCGGGCGCGGGGTGATGCCTAGGGCGCGGGCTTCGCGTACCTCGTCGATCGGGGTGGTGCCGGTGAGGGCGAACCGGGAGTTCGGGCCCAGTTCCGGGACGAGGTAGTGGTAGTTGGTGTCGAACCACTTCGTCATTTCCAGCGCGGGGGCGTCTGGGACCCCGCGGGCGGCGGCGAAGTAGGTGTCCAGGGGGGAGAGCCCTAGGCGGGTGAAGCGTTCCGGCAGCGCGCCGAAGAGGGCGGTGGTGTCCAGTACCTGGTCATAGAAGGAGAAGGTGCTGGAGGGGATTGAGTCCAGGCCTTGGTCGCGCAGGGTTGTCCAGGTTTGTTCGCGCAGTCGTCGGGCGGTGGTCTGGAGTTCTTCCTCGGTGGTGGTGCCTGCCCAGTAGGCCTCGAGGGCTCGCTTCAGCTCCCTGGCTGGGCCGATGCGCGGGTAACCGAGAACTGTGGTGCCGATCGTGTTCACAGCATGCATCCTCACGTGCTCGCCGGAAGAGTCCGGGCACGCGTGAACGCTGTGCTTCGGTCGGTGCCCTTCCCGCGAGGCCCGGACTCACGCACGCCGTCGGCGTGCGTGCCATTGGCAGGTATTCGGACTCGTGGGCGTGGCGCTCGTGCCTACTGGCTGTCGCTTCCCGGGCTGGTGCCCAGTGCTTTACCGCGTTCGCGGTGACAGCTTTCGTTCCCACTTACCGCTGCGGGGCAGTCCCGGAATCGCACCGGGTTCCCTGTTGCCTCGCCTGTGCGGGGCCGCGCGAAAAAGCTCGGCCCCGCACAGGCGAACCAGTGGCGGGACCGAGCTTAGCGGTTGCGGCCGGTGCGCGGCACAATCCGGGCGGGCGTCCCGAAGTGCGGGATCGTCACGGTGCTCTGAGCGCGGCTTGCCGGAACGCGGCTCGGCCACGCCCTGGCGAACCAGAGCGTGGCCGAGTTTCAGCGGTTCGGGATCAGTCCCAGTCGAGCGCTCCACCGGACTGGTACTCGATGACGCGGGTCTCGAAGAAGTTCTTCTCCTTCTTCAAGTCCATCGCCTCCGACATCCACGGGAACGGGTTTTCGTTCTCGCCGTAGATCGGGGTCAGGCCGATCTGCTGGGCGCGGCGGTCGGTGATGAAGTGCATGTACTGCTCGCACAGGTCAGCCGACAGGCCGAGCATGCCTCGCGGCATGGTGTCGCGGGCGTACTTGACCTCAAGCTCGCACGCGTCCTGCAGCATTCCGCGGATCTCGGCCTGGAACTCCTCGGTCCACAGGTGCGGGTTCTCGATCTTGATCTGGTTGATGCAGTCGATGCCGAAGTTCAGGTGGATCGACTCGTCGCGCAGGATGTACTGGTACTGCTCGGCGATGCCGACCATCTTGTTCCGGCGGCCCAGCGACAGGATCTGCGCGAAACCGGTGTAGAACCACATGCCCTCGAAGATCACGTAGAACGCCACGAGGTCGCGCAGGAACGCCTGGTCGGCTTCCGGCGTGCCGGTTTCGAAGTCCGGGTTTTCCAGGTTCTGCGTGTACTTCAGCGCCCACGCGTCCTTGTCCGAAATGGACGGGACCTCGCGGTACATGTTGAACAGCTCGCCCTCGACCAGGCCGAGGCTTTCGCAGATGTACTGGAAGGTGTGCGTGTGCACGGCCTCCTCGAAGGCCTGGCGCAGCAGGTACTGGCGGCACTCCGGGTTGGTGATCTGCCGGTACACCGCGAGCACGATGTTGTTGGCCACCAACGATTCCGCCGTCGCGAAGAAGCCGAGGTTGCGCTTGAGCATCTGCCGCTCGTCCTCGGTGAGGCCGTCCGGCGACTTCCACAGCGCGATGTCGGCCTGCATCGCGACCTCGGTCGGCATCCAGTGGTTGTTGCACGCCGCGAGGTACTTGTCCCACGCCCACCGGTACTTCATCGGCAGCAGCTGGTTGACGTCGGCCCGCGCGTTGATCATGCGCTTGTCGTCGACGTTGATCCGGGCCGCGCCGACCTCGATCTCGCCGAGGCCGGTCGCGTCCGTCGTTTCCACGTTCGTCATGGTTCTGGGATTCCTTACTGGCAGGCTTCGCAGTCGGGGTCGTCGATCCGGCAGGCAGCGCCCTCGGTGGCGACGAAGTCGACGTCGGTCTTCGGCATCTCCTTCGGCTCCGCGGGAACAGCTGCGGCAGGCGACGGTCCGGGGGAGACGGCCGGAACCGCGGCGGACGGCGACGGCGACGGCGACGGCGTGGCAGCGGGAGCCGCGGCGGGGGCTGCGGCAGCCGGAGCGGCCGGGGCCGGAGTGGCGGAGACGGCGTTCAGCTTGCCGTCGGTGCCGCGCAGGGTGCTCTTCTCCACGTGCGTCGCGGACTGCGCCCGCAGGTAGTACGTGGTCTTGAGGCCCTTGTGCCAGGCGTAGCGGTACAGCTCATCGAGCTTGCGCCCGCTCGGCGCCGCGATGTACAGGTTCAGCGACTGCGCCTGGTCGATCCACTTCTGCCGCACCGAACCGGCGTCCACGATCCACTTCGACTCGATCTCGAAGGCCGTCGCGTACAGCGCCTTGAGGTCGTCCGGAACGCGGTCGATCTGGCCGAGGCTGCCGTCGAAGTACTTCAGGTCGCTGACCATGACCTCGTCCCACAGGCCGCGCGCCTTGAGGCTCTTGACCAGGTGCGGGTTGACGACGGTGAAGTCGCCGGACATGTTCGACTTGACGTACAGGTTCTGGAACAGCGGCTCGATCGACTGGCCGACGCCCGAGATGTTGGAGATCGTCGCGGTCGGCGCGATCGCCATCACGTTGGAGTTGCGCATGCCGACGGTCTTGACGCGCTCGCGCAGCGGGGCCCAGTCCAGCGTCGTCGAGGTGTCGACGTCGAGGCCGTCGCCCTGGCGGGCGTCGATGAGCAGCTGCATCGAGTCGATCGGCAGGATTCCCTTGCTCCACAAGGAACCCTCGAACGTCTGGTACTGGCCGCGCTCCTGCGCGAGATCGGTCGAGGCCGAGATCGCGTAGTAGGAGAGGTGCTCCATCGAGGTGTCGGCGAACTTCACCGCGTCGGCGGACGCGAACGGCACGCCCAGCTCGAACAGCGCGTCCTGGAAGCCCATGATGCCCAGGCCGACCGGACGGTGGCGCAGGTTGGAACGCCGCGCCTCCGGGATCGTGTAGAAGTTGATGTCGATCACGTTGTCGAGCATGCGCACCGCGGTGCGCACGGTCTTCTCGAGCCGCTCGGTGTCGAGCCCTTCCGGGGTGACGTGCTTGAGCAGGTTCACCGAGCCGAGGTTGCAGACCGCGACCTCTTCGGTGTTCGTGTTCAGCGTGATCTCGGTGCACAGGTTGGACGAGTGCACGACGCCGACGTGCTGCTGCGGCGAGCGCAGGTTGCACGGGTCCTTGAAGGTGATCCACGGGTGGCCGGTCTCGAACAGCATGGTCAGCATCCGCCGCCACAGTTCGACCGCGCGGACCTTGCGGAACACCTTGATCTCGCCGCGCGCGGCGGCCGCCTCGTACTCGCGGTAGCGCTGCGCGAACGCGTTGCCGTAGAGGTCGTGCAGGTCCGGCGTCTCGTTCGGCGAGAACAGCGTCCACTCGGCGTTCGCCTCGACGCGGCGCAGGAACTCGTCCGGGACCCAGTTGGCGGTGTTCATGTCGTGCGTGCGCCGCCGGTCGTCGCCGGTGTTCTTGCGCAGGTCGAGGAATTCCTCGATGTCGACGTGCCAGGTCTCCAGGTACGCGCAGGCCGCGCCCTTGCGCTTGCCGCCCTGGTTGACCGCGACCGCGGTGTCGTTGGCGATCTTCAGGAACGGCACGACGCCCTGGGACTGGCCGTTGGTGCCCTTGATGTGCGCGCCGAGGCCGCGGACCGGGGTCCAGTCGTTGCCGAGGCCGCCCGAGTACTTGGCCAGCAGCGCGTTGTTCTTGTACGCCTGGAAGATCGAGTCCAGGTCGTCGTCCACGGTGGTGAGGAAGCAGGACGACAGCTGCGCGCGGTTGGTGCCGCTGTTGAACAGCGTCGGGGTGGACGCCATGAAGTGGAACGTCGACAGCAGTTCGTAGAACTCGATGGCGCGGGCTTCGCGGTCGTCCTCGCGGATCGCCAGGCCCATCGCGACGCGCATGAAGAACGCCTGCGGCAGCTCGAACCGCACGCCGTTGTGGTGCTGGAAGTACCGGTCGTACAGCGTCTGCAGGCCGAGGAAGCCGAAGTCGAGGTCGCGCTCGGCGTGAATGGCGGCGGTGATCTTGTCCAGGTCGAAGCCCAGCAGCTCGCCGTCGACCAGTTCCAGCTCGACCGCGCGGCGCAGGTAGGCGCGGAAGTACGCCGGGTATTCGTCCGCCATCTCGTCCTGGCTGGCCTGACGCGGCTTCTGCGCGAGGTAGCTCAGCGCTTCGCCGCGCAGCTTGTCCAGCAGCAGCCGGGCGGACACGAACGAGTAGTTCGGCTCCTGCTCGACGAGCACGCGCGCGGCCATGATCTGCGCGAGCGCGAGTTCGTCGGCGGTGATGCCGTCGTAGAGGTTGCGCTTGGCCTCGGCCAGCACCGGCTCGGCGGACACGTCCTCGAGCCCGGCGACGGCCTCGCCGACGACGTGCGAAACGCGCGCCCAGTCGAGCGGGCGGAGCGTTCCGTCGGCGCTCTTGACGCTCAGCGCGACCTCGGTCGACGCCGGCGCGGCGGCCTCGCGGGCCTTCGAACGCTCGTCGCGGTAGAGGACGTAGGCGCGGGCGACCTTGTGGTGCCCGCCGCGCATCAGGGCGAGTTCGACCTGGTCCTGGATCTGCTCGATGTGCAGCGCGGTCTCCGGGCCGGTGTGGCGCAGCAGCGCCGCCTCGACCTGCCCGGTCAGCTCCGCGACCACGTGGTGCACGCGGGAGGACGCGGCGGCGTCGCCGCCCTCGACCGCGAGGAAGGCCTTGGTCAGCGCCACCGAGATCTTGCCCGCGTCGAAGGGCGAGACGCTTCCGTCCCGCCGGATGACGCGGACCGCGCTCGGGGCCCCCTCCGCCGCCGACGGCGGCCGCTGACCGGTTTCCACTGACATGCGTGTCTCCAACAGTTCCTCGAAATGGGCGCGTTCGAGCGGCACACAGCCGGTCAAGGCCATGCGCTGCGGTTTCGTCGAAACAGCCCGGCCGCCCTCGTCAAGCGGTCTCCCCGTCGCTGGGGGCTGCCGGTTCCCAGAGACTACATCTTGGGGTTCGGGCTCGCACGCGCCCCAAGGTATGGCGTGTCACTCTCACCCTGGCGGGTTATCCGATCACCGAGGGCAAGATCCGAAGCGGAGCTTCGTGGCGCCCAGTGCCGCACTGGCCACGGGCCGTTTCCCGGCCAGGCAGGCCAGTGGCCCGGCCGGGTTGACCGACCAGTCGGCGGCCGCCGCGCGGGGTTTCCCGCGCCACTCGACCGGGGTACGCAGCGGGCTGCCGTTTCGGGTTTGAGCGATCTCGAAGCGTACCGGGAGGGCGATCGGGAGCCCGACGCGCGGGGTGAAGGCGGCGGTGGCGATCCAGTCGTCGGAGGTCGCGGCGGTGAAGGTGCGCCCGCCGGTGAAGGTGAAGGCCGCGAGTTCCTTGGGGATGCCCCATAGCTCGCGCCCGCCCGCGCGCGAGACCTCGCTGTCGACCCAGATGTCGGTGATCGACGCGGCGAGCCCGCGGCCGCGGACGGCGACGCAGGAGAGGAGTTCGTGGTAGCTCAGCTGACCGGAGGCGAGGTAGTCGATCCAGGCGGTGAAGACGGCGGCTTGGTTGCCGAGGAGCAGCGGCTCGGCACCGTCGGGCAGCGCGGGCAGCTCGTCGACCGGCACGCGCCAGATCGAGATGCAGGCGTCGGCGGCGAGGTGCCACGGTTCGGGCGGGTACTCGGTCATTCGCCGGTCCACGGCAGATACGGCGGCAGATCTCGGTCCACGCGCAACGGGAACTCCGGCGGGCGTTTCTGGAAGAACGAGGCGATGCCTTCGACGGCGTCGGGGTTCGAGCCCAGTTGGGAGATGAGCTTCGAGTCCACCTGGTGGACGTCGAACGGCGACGGGGCCGAGGCCATCCGGTAGAGCAGCTGGCGGGTGACCGCGACTGCCACCGGTGCGGTGGTCTCGGCGATCTCCCGCGCCTTTGCCTGGGCCTGGCTCAGGACGTCTTCGGGATCGTGGATCTGGTGGACGAGACCGGCTTGGAGCGCTTCGTCGGGTCCGAAGAGCCGCCCGCTGACCATCCAGTCGACGGCCGCGCCCATCCCGACGAGGCGGGGGAGGAACCACGCGGACGCGCCCTCGGGGTAGATCCCGCGGCGGGTGAAGACGAAGCCGAACTTGGAGTCGGTCGAGGCGAACCGGTAGTCGCAGGACAGCGTGATGGTGATCCCCGCGCCGACCGACGCCCCGCGCAACGCGGCGAGCACCGGCTTGTTCATGGTGAAGATCCGCTTCGAGACGCGGCCCGCGGGTTCCTGCCAGTCGTCCGGCGGACGGTCGCCGAAGTCGAACCCGCCGGACGACAGATCGGCCCCGACGGAGAAATCCCTGCCGGTGGTCCCGAGCACGACCGCGCGGACGTCCTCGTCCCGGTCGGCGCGGTCGAGGGCGTGGGCGAGTTCGTCGGCCATCCGGGTCGTGTAGCCGTTGCGGGCCTCGGGCCGGTCCAGCAGGACGGTCGCGACCTTGCCCGCGACCTCGTAGGCGATCTCCGCGTAGGAGTCCATGGGAGGACGGTAGGGCGCCGGAGCCTTGTTTTCAATGTGTCAATAACGGTGGGGCGGCCGTGGCGGGGGCATGCTCGGATCATGCTGAAGGTGGGCACGGTGGTGCTGGGAGTCGAGGACATGGAGCGCGCGGTCGCGTTCTGGAGCGACGCGCTGGGGTACGCGCGGCGGGACGACGCCAAGGATTTCGTGGTGCTGCTGCCTCCTGGCGGTGCGGGGCCGGGGGTGGCGTTCCAGCGGAGTTCGGCGCCGGTGCAGGAGGTGCCGCGGGTGCACCTGGACCTGTACGCCGGGGATGCCGCGGACCAGGCGGCGGAGGTCGAGCGGTTGGTGGGGCTGGGGGCGCGGCGGGTGGATTGGCCGCACTATCCAGCGGATCCGGACTTCGTGGTCCTCGCGGATCCGGAAGGCAACCGGTTCTGCGTCATCGACACCGCGCACGGCTGACTGAGGTCCGTGAAGGACTCCTTGAGGGAATCAGATTCCCCTAAGGAGTCCTTCACGGCACGCGGCCGGGGCAAAAACAATCAGGCGCGCTTGATTTTTCCGGGGCCAGGGTCCACGCTGGGTCCGCACGAGGTGGTGCGGCGGACGCAGGGAGGCGCAGGAATGGCTGATCTCGCGGGGATCCTCCGGGATCTCGCGGCCGAATCGCAGGCGGTCGACGACCTGGTCGCCGGGTTGCCCGCCGACGGGTGGGCGCGGCCGACGCCGGCGCCCGGCTGGAGCGTCGCGCATCAGGTCGCGCACCTGGCGTGGACCGACGGCAAATCGCTGATCTCCGCGAGCCGGCCGCAGGACTGGCAGTCCGAGGTCGAGAACCTGTTGAGCATCGGCGAAAACTACGTCGACGCGGGTGCCGAAGAGGGGGCTGAGGCGCCCCCGGACGAGCTGCTGGCGCAGTGGCGCGAGGGCCGGGCCGCATTGGCCGAGGCGCTGGCTGCCGTGCCGGAGGGACAGAAGCTTCCTTGGTACGGCCCGCCGATGAGCGCGGCGTCCATGGCGAGCGCGCGGATGATGGAGACCTGGGCGCACGGTCAGGACATCGCCGACGCGCTCGGAGTCACGCGCGCGCCCACCGAACGGCTGTGGCACATCGCCCGGTTCGGCACGCGGACTCGCGACTTCGCTTACAAACTGCACTCGCTCGCACCGCCGACCGAGGAATTCCGGGTCGAACTGACCGCGCCGGACGGCAGCACGTGGGCGTTCGGGCCGGAGGACGCGGAGCAGCGGCTGACCGGCAGCGCGCTCGACTTCTGCCTGGTCGCGACGCAGCGGCGGCATCCGGCGGACACTGACTTGGTCGCGACGGGCGCGGATGTCGAGGAGTGGCTGGGCATCGCGCAGGCGTTCGCCGGGCCGCCCGGAGCGGGGCGCGAGCCGGGGCAGTTCGCGTGAGCGCGCCGTTGCGCGTCGGGAACGCGTCCGGGTTCTACGGCGACCGCTTCTCCGCCGTGCGGGAAATGCTGACCGGCGGCCCGCTCGACGTCCTGACCGGCGACTATCTCGCCGAGCTGACCATGCTCATCCTCGGCCGCGACCGGATGAAGGACCCGGCGCGCGGCTACGCCAAGACGTTCCTCCGGCAGATGGAGGAGAATCTCGGACTGGCCAAGGAAAAGGGCGTCCGGATCGTCGCGAACGCGGGCGGGCTCAACCCGGCCGGGCTCGCGGACGCGTTGCGGGAACTGGCCGCGAAGCTCGGTCTCGAGGTCCGCGTCGCGCACGTCGAGGGTGACGACCTGATCGCGCGTGCGGACGAGTTCGGCTTCGAGAATCCGTTGACTGCCAACGCTTATCTCGGCGCGTGGGGAATCGCGGAATGCCTCAAGGCCGGTGCGGACGTGGTGGTGACCGGGCGGGTCACGGACGCGTCGGTGATCGTCGGACCGGCGGCGGCGCACTTCGGCTGGGCCCGCGACGACTACGACGCGCTCGCCGGAGCGGTCGCGGCGGGCCACGTCATCGAATGCGGCGCGCAGGCGACTGGCGGCAACTACTCGTTCTTCCGCGAACAGCCGATCGGCGTGCCGGGATTCCCGCTTGCGGAGATTCACGCGGACGGGTCCAGTGTGATCACGAAGCATCCGGGAACCGGTGGCGTGGTCAATACCGGAACTGTCACCGCACAGCTGTTGTACGAGATCACCGGTGCGCGGTATGCGAATCCTGATGTGACGGCACGGTTCGACGCACTGTCGCTGTCGGATGAGGGGCCGGACCGGGTACGGATCAGCGGGGTGCGCGGGGAAGCGCCGCCGCCGACCTTGAAGGTGTGCCTCAACCGGCTCGGCGGCTTCCGGAACGAGACGACGTTCGTCCTTACTGGACTGGACATCGAGCAGAAAGCCGCACTGGTACGGGAACAACTGGAAAGCGCGCTGGCGAAGCGTCCGCCGGCCGACGTCCGGTGGACGCTCGCTCGCACCGATCACGCGGACGCCGACACCGAGGAACGCGCCAGTGCACTGCTGCATGTCGCAGTGAAGGACAACGACCCGAAGATTGCCGGACGCGCGTTCAGCGGGGCGGCGATCGAGCTCGCGCTTGCGAGCTACCCCGGATTCCACGTGACCGCACCGCCTTCGGACGCGTCGCCGTTCGGGGTCTACTCGGCGGCCTTTGTGGACGCTGGCGCGGTTCCGCATGTCGCGGTGCTGCCGGACGGGTCCAAGGTGGACATCCCGCCCGCCTCAGCGACGCTTGAATTGTCCGAAGTGGACGAACCGGCGTTGCCGGAACCGTTGCCGGTGGAGAAGGCGCGGCGGGTTCCGCTCGGGCTCGTCGCCGGGGCGCGCAGCGGGGACAAGGGCGGCAACGCGAATCTCGGTGTGTGGGTGCGGTCCGAGGAAGCGTGGCGCTGGCTCGTGCATCGGCTGACCGTCGGGGAATTCCGCCGGTTGCTGCCGGAAACCGAAGGACTGCCGGTCACCCGGCATCTGCTGCCGAACCTGTGGGCGATGAACTTCGTGGTCGAGGGCATTCTCGGCGACGGCGTCGCTTCGCAGGCCAGGTTCGATCCCCAGGCGAAGGCGCTCGGCGAATGGCTGCGGGCGCGCGAACTCGACGTCCCGGAGGCGCTGCTGTGACCGTGGATCCGTTCCGCACGCCGGAACGCACCGAACTGCGCGCGACGGTGCGCCGGTTCGTGGAGAAGGACGTGCTGCCGCATCTCGACGACTGGGAGCGGGCCGAGGAACTGCCGCGCGACCTGCATCGCAAGGCGGGACAGCTGGGTCTGCTCGGGGTCGCGTTCCCCGAAGCCGCGGGCGGCGGCGACGGCAATTACCTCGACGCGCTCGTGGTCGCCGAGGAAATGCACTACGCGGGCGGGTCCGGCGGGCTGTTCGCGTCGCTGTTCACCTGCGGGATCGCGGTGCCGCACATCGTCGAGGCTGGCGACCCGGTGCAGATCGAACGCTGGGTGCGGCCGACTCTCGAAGGCGAGAAGATCGGTTCGCTGGCGGTCACCGAGCCGGACGGCGGTTCCGATGTCGCCGGGATCCGCACCACCGCTGTGCGCGAAGGCGACGAGTATGTGATCAACGGGGCGAAAACGTTCATCACCTCTGGCTGTCGCGCGGACTTCGTGACCACTGTGGTCCGAACCGGCGAAGCGGGCGCGCACGGTCTTTCGCTGATCGTGGTCGAGCGCGGGACGCCGGGCTTCACGGTTTCGCGCAAGCTGGAGAAGATGGGCTGGGCGGCTTCGGACACCGCGGAACTGTCTTATGTGGACGTCCGGGTTCCGGCGGAGAACTTGATCGGCGCGGAGAACAGCGGGTTCGCTCAGGTGGCCACGCAGTTCGTGACCGAACGGCTCTCGCTGGCGGTGCAGGCGTATGCGCACGCGCAGCGGGCACTGGACCTGACGTTGGACTGGTGCCGGATGCGCGAGACGTTCGGGCGTCCGCTGATCTCGCGGCAGCTGGTGCAGCACAAGCTCACCGAGATGGCCTGCAAGGTCGACGTCGCCCGGACCTACGCCCGGCAGATCGCGATCCGGCACGTGTCCGGCGAGGAAGTGATCGCCGAGGCGTGCTTCGCGAAGAACACCGCGGTGCAGACCGCTGAATGGGTCGTGAACGAGGCGGTGCAGCTGCACGGCGGGCTCGGCTACATGCGCGAGGCCGAGGTGGAGCGGCATTACCGCGACGTCCGCATTCTCGGCATCGGCGGCGGCACCACCGAAATCCTGACCGGACTGGCCGCGAAGCGATTGGGATACACCGCATGACCACTATCAGGTCCACAGTGGACACCCGGGCCGACGAGTTCGCCGCGAACCGCGAGGCGATGCTGGAGAAGCTCGCGGAGATCGATGCCGAGCAGGCCAAAGCGGTCGCCGGCGGCGGCGAAAAGTACGTCGAACGGCATCGCAAGCGCGGGAAACTGCTGGCGCGCGAACGGATCGAACTGCTCCTGGACGAGGATTCGCCGTTCCTGGAGCTGTCGCCGCTGGCCGCGTGGGGGTCGGACTACCGGGTCGGCGCGAGCGTGATCACCGGGATCGGCGTCGTGGAAGGCGTCGAATGCCTGATCTCGGCCAGCGACCCGACGGTCAAGGGCGGCGCGAGCAACCCGTGGACGACGAAGAAATCGTTCCGGGCGGCGGACATCGCGGCGCAGAACCGGCTGCCGGTGATCAACCTGGTCGAGTCCGGCGGCGCGGATCTCCCGACGCAGAAGGAAATCTTCATTCCCGGCGGCCGGGTCTTCCGCGACCTGACGCGGTCCTCGGCGGCGAAGGTCCCGACCGTCGCGCTGGTGTTCGGCAACTCGACCGCGGGCGGCGCGTATCTGCCCGGCATGTCCGACTACGTCGTGATGGTGAAGGAACGCGCGAAGGTGTTCCTCGGCGGTCCGCCGCTGGTCAAGATGGCGACCGGCGAGGAATCCGACGACGAATCCCTCGGCGGCGCGGAAATGCACGCGCGGACGTCCGGGCTCGCCGATTACCTCGCCGTCGACGAGGAGGACGCGATCCGCCTCGGCCGGAGCATCATCAAGCGGCTCAACTGGACCAAACAGGGCCCGGCGGCCAAACCGGACTACGCCGAGCCGGTGTTCGACGCCGAAGACCTGCTGGGCATCGTGCCGACCGACCTGAAGGTGCCGTTCGACCCGCGCGAGGTGATCGCGCGCGTCGTGGACGGTTCGGACTTCGACGAGTTCAAGCCGCTGTACGGGCCGAGCCTGGTCACCGGATGGGCGAGCATCCACGGTTATCCGGTGGGCATCCTGGCGAATGCGCAAGGCGTGCTGTTCGGCGAGGAATCGCAGAAGGCCGCGCAGTTCATCCAGTTGGCCAACCAGATCGACACGCCGCTGGTGTTCCTGCACAACACGACCGGCTACATGGTCGGCAAGGAATACGAGCAGAGCGGCATCATCAAGCACGGCGCGCTGATGATCAACGCGGTGTCGAACTCGAAGGTGCCGCACCTGTCCATCCTCATGGGAGCGTCCTACGGGGCCGGGCACTACGGGATGTGCGGCCGGGCCTACGATCCGCGCTTCCTGTTCGCCTGGCCGAGCGCGAAGTCCGCGGTGATGGGACCGGCGCAGCTGGCCGGGGTGCTGTCCATTGTGGCCCGCGCCGCGGCGGCGAGCCGGGGCCAGGAGTACAGCGAGGAAAACGACGCCGCGATGCGCACCATGGTCGAGAACCAGATCGAGGCGGAATCGATGCCGATGTTCCTCTCCGGCATGCTTTACGACGACGGCATCATCGACCCGCGCGACACCCGCACGGTGCTCGGGCTGAGCCTGTCGGCGATCCACAACGGACCAGTGAAGGGCGTCGAAGGCGGCTTCGGCGTCTTCCGGATGTGAGGGCCATGATCCAGAATCTGCTGGTCGCCAACCGGGGCGAAATCGCCCGCCGGGTGTTCCGCAGCTGCCGGGACGCCGGAATCGGCACGGTCGCGGTGTTTTCCGACGCGGACGCCGATTCCCCGCATGCAAGGGAAGCCGACGTCGCCGTCCGGCTGCCGGGCAGTGCGCCGGGCGAAACGTACCTGCGCGGCGAATTGCTCGTCAAAGCCGCGGCAGACGCCGGGGCCGACGCGATCCATCCCGGGTACGGCTTCCTGTCCGAGAACGCCGGATTCGCCCGGGCGGTGCTCGACGCCGGTCTGACCTGGATCGGCCCGCCGCCCGCGGCGATCGAGACCATGGGCTCCAAAGTGGAGTCGAAACGGTTGATGGCCGCCGCCGGGGTTCCGGTGCTGTCCGAATTGGACCCGTCGTCGGTGACCGAGGCCGATCTTCCTTTGCTGGTCAAGGCTTCCGCTGGCGGCGGTGGTCGCGGCATGCGCGTGGTCCGTTCGCTGGGCGAGCTGGCCGAAGCCGTCGAGAGTGCTCGCGCGGAGGCGGGTTCGGCGTTCGGCGACCCGACGGTGTTCTGCGAGCGGTACCTCGAAACCGGACGGCACATCGAGGTCCAGGTGCTCGCCGACGCGCACGGCACGGTCTGGGCGGTGGGGGAGCGGGAGTGCTCCATCCAGCGTCGGCACCAGAAGGTGGTCGAAGAAGCGCCATCGCCCTTTGTGGACGATGCCATGCGGGCCGAGCTGTTCGACGCGGCGCGCAAGGCCGCGCAGGCGATCGACTACGTCGGCGCGGGAACCGTCGAATTCCTGGCGGCTCCGGACGGCCGGTTTTACTTCCTGGAGATGAACACGCGGCTGCAGGTGGAGCATCCGGTGACGGAGAACGTGACCGGGCTGGACCTGGTGGCGTTGCAGCTCTCGGTGGCCGAGGGTGCTCGGTTGCCTGCCGAACCGCCTGCTGCCCATGGGCATTCGATCGAAGTCCGGCTGTACGCGGAAGACCCGTCGGCCGGATGGCAGCCGCAGAGCGGGACACTGCACGCTTTTGAGGTGTCCGGTGTGGACCGCGAGTTCACCCAAGGTGCCGGGCTGCGCCTGGATTCCGGTGTGGAGTCTGGCTCGGTGATCGGTGTCCACTACGACCCGATGCTGGCGAAGGTCATCACGTGGGCACCCACTCGGGCGGAAGCCGCGCGTCGACTCGCCGGTGCTTTGGCCGGCGCGAAGATCCACGGAGTGGTGACCAACCGCGACCTGCTGGTCCGGATTCTGCGGCACGAGGCTTTCCTGGCCGGAGAAACGGATACCGCGTTCTTCGACCGGCACGGACTGGACACTTTGGCCGCTCCGCTGGCCACTGTGGACACCGAACGCTGGTCCGCTTTGGCCGCCGCGCTCGCCGATGCCGCCGGAAACCGGGCGTCCGCCAGCACCCTGGGACGGTTGCCGAGCGGTTGGCGCAATGTCCGCTCCGCCGGTCAGCGCAAGGTGTTCGCCAAGGGAGACAACCGTTACGAGGTCAGCTACTCGCTGACCCGCGACGGCCTGCGAGCCGAGGGCTACGACGACGTCGCCTTGGTCTCCGCGACACCGGACCAGGTGGTCTTCGACATCGCCGGAGTCCGCCGGACCTTCGAGGTGTCCCGGCACGGTTCAGTGTCCTACGTGGATTCGCCGCTGGGCTCGGTGGCGCTGACCGCCGAGCCGCGGTTCGCCGATCCCGATTCGGCACTGGCGGCGGGATCGCTGCTGGCGCCGATGCCGGGCACGGTCGTCCGGCTCGCAGTGTCCGAAGGGGACAGTGTGCGGACGGGCGATCCGTTGCTGTGGCTGGAAGCGATGAAGATGGAACACCGGATCTCGGCCCCGGCGGACGGCGTGGTCGCCGAACTGCCGGTCGAGGTCGGGCAACAGGTCGAGGTGGGCGCGGTGCTGGCTGTGGTGGGAGAGACCGAATGAACGCGATGAACTTCGTCGAGCCCGAAGAGCGGGTGGCGCTGCGGAAGGCCGCGGCCGATCTGGCCGGCAAGTACGGGCACGAGTACTACGCGAAGAAGGCTCGTGCGGGCGAGAAGACCGACGAGCTGTGGAACGAGGCCGGACGGCTCGGCTACCTGGGCGTGAACCTGCCGGAGGAATACGGCGGCGGGGGAGCGGGGATCGCGGATCTCGCCGCGGTGCTGGAAGAATTCGCCGCCGCGGGTTCGCCGCTGCTGCTGATGGTGGTGTCTCCCGCGATCGTCGGGACGGTGCTGTCGCGCTTCGGCACACCGGACCAGAAGAAGCAGTGGCTGCCGGGAATCGCGGACGGCAGCAAGAAAATCGTCTTCGCGATCACCGAACCGGACGCCGGTTCCAACTCGCACAAGATCACGACGACCGCCCGCCGGGACGGCGGCGACTGGGTGCTGTCCGGCCGCAAGGTGTACATCTCCGGGGTCGACGAGGCGGACGCGGTGCTCGTCGTCGGGCGCACCGAGGACGCGAAGACCGGTCGCCTGAAGCCCGCGCTGTTCGTGGTGCCGACGGACTCGCCCGGGTTCGAGTTCACCAAGATCGACATGGACATCGTCGCGCCGGAAAACCAGTTCTCGCTGTTCCTGGACGACGTGCGGCTGCCCGCGGAAGCCCTGGTGGGCGAGGAGGACGCGGCGATCGCGCAGCTGTTCGCGGGCCTGAACCCGGAACGGATCATGGGCGCGTCGTTCTCGCTGGGAACCGCGAGGTATGCCCTGGACAAGGCCGTCGGCTACGCGAACGAACGGCAGGTGTGGGGCGCGCCGATCGGGTCGCACCAGGGGCTCGCGCATCCGCTGGCGCAGGTGAAGATCGAGCTTGAGCTGGCGAAACTGATGACGCAGAAGGCCGCCTCGCTGTACGACGCGGGCGACGATTTCGCCTCAGGGGAGTCCGCGAACATGGCGAAATACGCGGCGGCGGAGGTAGCGATCCGCGCGGTGGACCAGGCGGTGCAGACCCACGGCGGGAACGGCCTGGCGACCGAATACGGTCTGGGAAGCCTGGTGACGGCTGTGCGACTGGGCCGGATCGCGCCGGTGAGCCGGGAGATGGTGCTGAATTTCGTGGGGCAGCACAGCCTTGGGCTGCCGAAGTCGTACTGAGCAGCGGTGAAGTCATGAGGCTTGGCCGGAGGTTCGTGAGGGGAACCCTGAGTGAATCAGATTCCCTCAGGGTTCCCCTCACGGCCTTGTGCGGGCGAGGTGACGCCTGATGCTCCGCGAACCGCAGCAGGAACGCAGCCGCACTACGCGGCGGCGGTTGATCGAGGCCGCGATGGACTGCATTGGCGAGCGGGGGTGGCACGGGGTCACCGTCGCGGTTATCGCGGAGCGGGCCGGCGTTTCCCGGGGCGCCGCGCAGCATCACTTCCCGACCCGGGAGTCGCTGGTCGCGGCTGCGGTCGAGTTGCTCGGCGAGGCTCAGCTGGACGAGCTGCGCACGCGCGCGGCCGGGTCGCCGGGCGGTTCCTCGCGGATCGAGTGGGTCGTCGAGATGCTGCTGACCCTCTACACCGGGCCGATGTTCCGCGCGGCGTTGCAGCTGTGGGCCGTCGCGTCGACTGATGATCAGTTGCGCGACGTGCTCGTGCCGCTGGAGGCGCGGGTCGGGCGGGAGGCGCACCGGGTCGCGGTCGGGCTGCTCGGCGTCGACGAAGCTGAGCCGGGCGTGCGCGAACTGGTCCAGGCCACTCTCGACCTCGGGCGCGGCCTCGGCCTCGCCAACCTCCTCACCGACGACACCCGCCGCCGCGAGCAGATCGTGCGCGAGTGGGCTCGGACGCTCGAGTCTCGCCTGGCGGGAACCGAACAGGTCTAGGCATCGTCACATTCCCGAACCGCTACAGTGTGGCTGTTAACACATTCGGCCCAATCGGCGATAACGTTGAGTAAGTAGCCCACGAGGAAGAAGGCGATCCCGGTGTCCGGTTCAGAAGGGATGACCGTCGAGCTGACCCATCGCGCGATGGCCATGCTCAAGGCGGTCGCGCAGCAGCGCGCGGAGATGTCCACCAGCTGCGAGCCCGACCTGTTCGTCGACGGTTTCGCTTGCTGCGACCAGATGACCGCGCACGCGCTCGCCAAGGGCGGCTACGTCCGTCCGGGCACGGGTTCCGCCGCCGCCGGGCGCGTTCCCGCTGAGCTGACCGAGGCCGGGGTGGCCGCGCTGTCGGTCACCGCTGCTGCCTGATCTTCACTCGTTCGGCCGTATCCGCGCACGGTGTGTGACGGACGGCGGAACGGGGACCTCCCGGGCGGGAAGGTCCCCGTCGCCGCGCTCCGCCCTGCCGGATGGCCTCGATTCGGGCGGGTGCGCCGGTGCGGAACGGTGGTTCAGTCCACTGCGGCACGGCCTGGCTGACTCGCGAGACTCAGTTCGACCGGCGGCTGATTCGTTCGGCTGAACCGCCACCGACTCGGCTCATCAGCTGCACCGTGACCAATCCCGCTGCCGCCTCGCTCCCCGCTGTCCGTGAGGGCCACCCTCAGGGAATCTGATTCCGTGAGGGTTCCCCTCACGACCCTCGACGGTCCGTGAGGGGCTCCTTCACGGAATCAGATTCCTTCAAGGAGCCCTTCGCAGACCGCCCGCCCCGCCGCGAGCGCGACCGCCCCCAATGCGGCATTGGGTGCGTCGCACGCACCCAATGTGGCGTTGGGTGCGTCGCACGCCCCCAATGTGGCGTTCGGTGCGTCAGATGCACCCAATGCCACATTGGGGGCGCAAGCCCCACTCCGAAGTCAGCCGTTGTACCCGGCCACGACCTTGGTGAACGCGTAGTTGTCCTGGTCGATCCCGCTGCACCCGCTGCAGTCGCGGTTTGTCGCCCAGAACGTGACGCGGCCCAGGTGGTGTTCGGCGGCCCAGTCGCGGATCGCGGTGAAGTCCGCGACCGACACGACCTCGCCTGCCCGGTCGGTCTTGCCGTTCATCGACGACAGCCCGGCGCGGTGGTAGGCGGTGGCGTCGTCCCAGCCGAAGGTCGACTTCAGTTCTCCGACCAGGCCGTCCACCGCGGATTTCGTCATCGCGACCATGTCGCCGCCGTCGGAGAAGTCGAACGGCATCAGCGACCACACGTCGACGTCCGCGCCCAGCGCCTTCGCCTGCGAGACCAGTCGCTTGCCCCAGTCGTTCGGGCCCTGCGGCGTGGTGCCCATGGTGATCACGACGCGCAGGTTCGGGTCCTTGTCCTTGAGAATCTTGACCGCGCCGAGGATCCGGTCCTGGACCGTCGCATTCTCGAACTCGTCGGTGTTCTCGATGTCGAGGTCGATCGCCTTGAGGCTGTAGGCGTCGATCACCTGCTGGTACGCGCCGGCCAGTTCCTCCGGCGATCCGCAGTTCGGGCCCAGTTTGTTGCCCTGCCAGCCGCCGAAGGACGGGATCACGTCGCCGCCCGCGGCGCGGATCTTCTGGATCATCGCGGCGTCGGCGCCGTCGAGCGGGCGGTTGCCGTCCCAGGCGGGAGCGCAGCCGCCGCCGGAAAGCATGAAGGCGAGGGTGAACGCGCTGACGCCGGTCGCGTCCATCGCGGCGGACGGATCGCTCTGCCCGCCCCATTGGTACAGATACGGCGCCGCGAGAACCGGGTCTCCCGCGGCTGAGGCGGTGCCGGCCGTGGTGCTCAGCGCGGCGCCCGCGGCGAGTGCCAGCACACCGAGCCGTCCGGCGAGTTTCCGGCGGGAAGTGGTGCGGCGCAAGGATTTCATGGGTCCTCCAACGGGGGAAACGCGCACCCGGCGGCACGCGGCATCGGAGCACCTGGCGAAGCCGGACGTGGCGGCGGCGCCCCGCAGGCACTCGGGGGGAGTGTGTGCGCAGTCACAATGGACTAGACCATTGAGAAGTGTCAAGACATGGGCGGGAGTGGGAAAAAACCTCACTGAGGGTGTCCAGGTCGCCGGGATGTTCCGGGGCGCCGGTGAGCGGGACGATCGGGAAGCCGGGCGCGGACGGGAGGGCAAACAACGCCGCTCAGCGGGCGCTGCCGGAGCGGTGTGTCACGCTGAAGACGGCTCCCCGGTCAGCGGCGCCCTCGGAGCGGCCGATCTTCGAAGGGGAGCGTCATGACCGAACCAGTCCGGATCAGCGGAGCCGACGTCGCCGCGGAGCAGCAGGCCGTCCGTTACGAGCTGGCGATCCTGTCCTTTCAGCTGCTCGACGGACCGAAAGCCGCTGAGGGTGTGCTGCCGTGGGTCGAGGGGTACGGCGAGCTGCTCGGCTGCTGGCAGACGGAGAACGGCCCGCTTGGCAGGTTGGTCGTGCTGCGCGGGTTCGAGAATCAGCAGTCGCTCGACGAAGAGCGGATGCGGGCGCGCCACAGCAGCAAGCCGTTCGGCGGCGACTATCTGACCGATTTGTCGCTGCAGAGTTTCGCGCCGTTTCCGTTCGTCCCACCGGTGCGGCCGGGGAAGTACGGTTCGGTTTACGAGATCCGCGATTATCACCTTCGCCCGGGCGGTTTGACCGCGACGATCGACGGCTGGCGAAAAGCGTTGCCCGCGCGGCATGTGGTCGATCCGCTGACCGTGGTGATGTACGCGCTCGACGGGCCGGACCGGATCATCCAGATCTGGCCGTTCGCGAGCCTGGACGAACGGCTCGCGATCCGTCGTGATCTCTACGCGAAGGGGATGTGGCCGCCGCCGGGTGCGCCGGAGGAGATTCTGGACGCGGATTCGATTATCGCGTTGCCGACGGAGTTCTCGCCGTTGGCGTGAGTTACGTCGGTTCGCCGATGTCCTCGAACCACAGCGCGGGTTCCCGCTGGATGAATTCGGTCATGAGGGCGATGCAGGCTGGGTCGTCGAGAAGGTCGATGCGGACGCCGTGTTCGGCCAGCCAGTCGTGCCCGCCGGTGAAGGTCCGCGATTCGCCGATCACCACGTGCGGGATGCCGAATTGCCGGACCAGGCCGCTGCAATACCAGCACGGCGACAGCGTCGTGACCATGATCGTGTCGCGATAGTGCGGGCGGCGGCCGGCGGCGCGGAAAGCGGCGGTTTCGGCGTGCTGGGACGGGTCGCCGTCCTGGACGCGGCGGTTGTGGCCGCGTCCGAGGAGCTTCCCGTCGCGGTCGAAGAGGGCCGCGCCGATCGGGACGCCGCCCTCGGCTTTTCCGGCTTCCGCCTCTTCGCGGGCGACAGCGAGCAGGTCGTCGAGCATGCGTCACTGTTGCCGGTCTTCGCGGAGCACGGCAAGTCCTGGGCGATCGAGGACCGGAACTGTCCGCGAAGCGTGGCAGAGTAACCGCCATGTACGGAACCTCCGAACGCCTCTTGCGCCTGCTCTCCCTGCTGCAGGCGCGCCGCGAGTGGCCTGGTCCGGACCTCGCGGGCCGGTTGGGGGTCGACGTCCGGACGATCCGGCGCGACGTCGAACGGCTGCGGCAGCTTGGCTATCCGGTGCACGCGACGCCGGGGGTCGCGGGCGGGTACCGGCTGGGCTCCGGCGCCGCGTTGCCGCCGTTGCTGCTGGACGACGACGAGGCGGTCGCGGTGGCGGTCGGCCTGCGGACGGCGGCGAACGGCACCGTGTCGGGGATCGAGGAGACGTCCGTGCGGGCGTTGGCGAAGCTCGAACAGGTGTTGCCCGCGCGGCTGAGGCACCGGGTGCGGGCGATGGATTCGGCGATGATCCGGATCCCCGGCGGCGCGCCGACGATCGACGCGGAGCTGCTCACCGTGGTCGCGGCCGCGTGCCGGGACAACGAGCGGCTGCGGTTCACCTATGGCACGCACGCGGGCGCCGTGGCCGAGCGCGATGTGGAACCGTTGCGGCTCGTGCACACCGGCTGGCGGTGGTACCTCGTCGCGTGGGACCTCGGCCGCAATGACTGGCGCACCTTCCGGCTGGACCGCATCGACGGTCTCCCGACGCCCAGTTTCCGTTTCACGCCAAGGGAACCGCCGGCCGAAGACCTCGCCGCGTACGTGTCGAGCCGGATCGCGACCGCGCCGTATCCGCACATCGTGACGTTGCGGGTGTCGGCGCCGGCGGAGGTGCTGTCCGCGCGGGTTTCGCCGACTACGGCGGTGATCGAGCCGATCGACGACGAAAGCTGCCGAATGCGCACCGGCGCGAAAACCTTCGATTACATCCCGTTTTACCTCGCGCAGTGGGAATTCGACTTCGTGGTGGAGGACGCGCCGCCGGAATTGACGGGGCGTTTGGCGCAGATCGCGGAACGGTTCGCGCGGGCTGCTTCAGGCCGAGGTGGCGACGGCTAGCAAGTCCGCGGCCGCAGTGGACAGCGCCTCGGGGAAACCCTTGCCGTCACGGTGTTCCTCGGCCATCCAGCGTTCGGTGGCGAGTCGCAGCACGGACAGGCCGAGATCAGTGGCCAGCCGCGCGGTTTCGGGGGCGATTCCGCGGTCCAGCAGTGCGGTCGTGAGCGCTTCCGAAATGGTGACAAGCTTGATCAGTTCCCGTTCCCGCAGCGGGGGATTGGCCGCGATCACCGTTGCCCGGCGGAGCAGGAATTCGCGCGGGCGGAATACGCGCGGCGCGGTGGCGAAGGCGGCCAGCAGGGTGGGCAGCGCGGGAGTGCCCGGCGGGACGGCGTCGATCGCGGTGACGAACTCGGTTTCCAGTTCCTGGCTGCCGCCGAACAGCACTTCCCGTTTGTCGGCGAACCACCGGTAGAACGACCGCTCGGTGAGGTTCGCGCGCTGGGCGATCTGCGCGACCGTGGTGCGGTCGTAGCCCTGTTCCTCGAACAGTGCCAGCGCGGCCTGCTCGAGCCGGTTCCGGGTGTTGCCCTCCCATCGCGCCATGCGCCCAGTGTAGCGACAGCAGATGCTGTCATCACTCTGGTAGCGTCAGTGACGACAGCTTCTGTCATCACTCGCGAGGAGACATCAGATGCGCACCCTTCGTTTTCACGAGCACGGCCCGGCGGGCGAGGTATTGCGGGTCGAGGACGCCGAAGCCCCGAACCCCGGGCCGGGCCAGATTCGCGTCGCGGTTCAAGCGTGCGGGCTGAACCCGGCGGACTGGGCGTTGTGCGAGGGCCTGTTCGCCGGTGACCTGCCGCGCGGGGTCGGGCTTGAGGTGTCCGGCACGGTCGACGCGCTCGGCGAAGGCGTGACTGGCGTGGAGATCGGCGACCCGGTCTTCGGGTGCGCGCCGTTCACCGGCCCGACCGCGGGTGCGTCCGAGCTGGTGCTGCTCGATTCGTGGTTCCCGCGTCCGGACGGGCTCGACGCGGTCCACGCCGCGGCGTTGCCGATGGCGACCGGCACGGCTTACGCGGCGCTCGACGCACTCGGCGTCGGCTCCGGCAACACCCTGCTCGTCCACGGCGCGGGCACCACTACCGGGTTTGCCGCCACGCAGATCGCACTCCTGCGCGGGGTGCGCGTGATAGTCACGGCGGGCGAGACGCACGCCGAGACACTCCGCTCAGCTGGCGCGGAAGTCACCACCTACCACGATGGAATCGCCGACCGGGTGACGGCGCTGGCCGGGGGACCGGTCGACCTCGTGCTGGACGCGGCCCCGTTCAGCGGCGCGGTGGCCGAACTCGTGCGCACGGTCAAGGAACCCGGCCACGTGCTGACGCTCGATCTCAGCTCGGACGAACCCGGGGTCCAGACCATTGTCAACTCGGGCGCCCAGCCGCGCTACGACGTCCTCGGCGAGTTCGCGTCGCTCGCGGCGCAGCGGCGGTTTTCGATTCCGGTGTCCCGGATTTTCCCGCTGGACGACTGGCGTGCCGCGCTTGAACTGAGCCAGTCGCGGCAGGCTCGGGGCAAGCTGGTGCTGGCGCTTTAGCTCGCGCCGAGCATGCGGAGGACCAGTTCGCCGTATTCCTTGCCCAGTTCGGTGGGCGTCTGCCGGGTCCGTTCGCTGTACCAGCGTGCGACGTCGACGCCCAGCGACAGCACGGCCCGCGCGGCGATCCCGACGTCGCCGACGGTGAACGCGCCGGATTCGACACCGTCGGCGATCACCTCGCGCACGCGCTGCTCGATCTTCCGCCGCAGCTGCGCGACGACCTGATATTCCTTCTCCGGCAACGCATTCAGCTCGTACTGCACCACGCGCGCGACGGTGTGCCGCCGCGCGTGCCAGGCGACGAAATCCTCGACCAGCAGCCGCATCCGCTCCACCGGGCCGGTGACGCGCCCGAGGACGTCCTCGACGAGGGCGAGCGTCTGCTCGTGGCCGTTGCGGCTGATGGCGAAAAGCAGCGCGGCTTTCGAGGGGAAGTGCACGTACAGCGCGGCCGGGCTCATCCCCGCCGCGCCGGCGATGTCCCGCGTGGTGGTGGCGTGGTAGCCGCGTTCGGCGAACGACTCCACCCCGGCGAGCATCAGCCGGCGCGCGGTCTCGGGCTGCACGTCGGGCCACAGGTCGGCCGAGAGCGTGGTCATCCGGCGATCCTCCTCTAGTCCCGCGCCGGCCGGTGAGCCCGCCCGTCGTCCCTAGAGTGTAAGCGCTCGCTCAGTGCGGAGTCCGGTGATTCGGCTTCGCCGGTCAGATGACGTAGCGCCATCCGGTGAGGGAGTAGGCGCTGAACCAGCACCCGAGGAGGACGAAGGCGGCCGTCGTGGCCACTGCGGTGCCCGGGCGGCGGGCGGCGAGACCGCGGGCGATCGGGAACAGCAGGATGAAACCGGGGATCAGGAAGCGCGGCTTGACGGTCGGGAGGCCCGCGGTGCCCACGACCAGCACCACGATTCCGGCACCGTAGGCGGCGAGCGGCCACCACCGCGACAGCGGGCGCAGCGTTTTCGCCAGCAGGACGGCGAGCACGGCCGCTCCCAGCACGACGAAAACGGTCAGCGTCTCCATTACCGAAGAACCGGATGCCAGTTTCTGCCAGGAGAATTCCGCCGCCTCTCGGCCGCCGTCGAAGCGGGTTCGCCAGTTGTCCCATTCGAGGTCGAACCAGCCGGTCGGGCTGCCCGTCCAGACCGCGACGAAGACCCACCAGCCGAGCAAGCCGAGCGGGCACAGCACCGCGCAGATCATGGTCGTCCAGCGGTCGCGGGTGCGGACGAAGGCGATCACCGCGGCGACGCCGACGACGGCGATGAGGACCGCCGCGGTCGAACGCGTGAGGCCAGCGCCCACGCAGCACGCGGCGGCCAGCAGCCAGCGGCGCTCGACGACTCCGACGAGCGTCCAGGCGGCGAAGGCGGTGAACAGCGCTTCGGTGAAGACCATCGACTGCGTGATGGCGAGCGGTGCGCCGGCCCACAGCGCTACCAGCAGCAACCCGGTGCGCGCGCGGCCGTCGATTCGCTGGGACAGCCGGAAGATCGCGGCCGCGGCGAGGCATCCGGCGACTGCGCTCACCAGCAGCCCGGCCAGGACCGTGCTGCCCAACGTGATCGGCGAGACGACACGGAGCAAGGTCGGATACGCCGGGAAGAACGCGAGCGGCGTGTAGGGCGCGTAGTTCCCCGCCGCGTCGTACAGGCCGCGGGTGGTGCCGAAGTAGCCGTAGTCGGCGATGTCCAGGTAGAACTGCCCGTCCCAGGCGGTGAGACGGCCGATGAGGGGCTGGCCGGTCCGCACGGTGAACAGCGCGAGCAGGGCGACGCTGAACACGCGGATGACCAGGTACCCGCCGATCGCGCGGACGTACGGGCGTTGGTGCCAGCGGATCGTCGGCGGGGTGAAGGCGGTTGGTTCGGCAAGCGTCGTCAAGGTGGTTCTTTCTCGTGGAGCGGGCACTGGCGGACCGGTCAGCGGTGGCTGGTGCTGGTGGGGTGGCGGCCAGTGGTCGTCGTGCGGTTCGGGGTGGTCCCGGGGGAGCTGCGGCCGGGTGTCGGGACAAGGGTCGGGGCGGGCTGGGGTCCGGTGGTCGGCGCGACGGCGGGCTGGACGGTCTGCGGCGCGGTGGCCGGACCGGTTTGGCCTGCGGTCACTGTCACCAGAACGACGAGCAGCGCCGTCGTCAGGGCGCTCCCGCCGACCACGACGAGGTTCCGCAGCTGGCGTCGCTTGCGGCCTTCCGACAGCAGCCGCTCGGGATCCACGCCGGGCGGCGGTTCGTCGACCGGCCCGGCGAGCAGGATCACCGCGCGTGCTTCGTCGTCGTTCATGCCAGCCCCTCCTGGGACGCCAGGTGCCCGAGCTGGCTGGGGTCGAGGAGTTTGCGCAGGGTCGCCAAGCCGCGCGCGGACTGGCTCTTGACGGTGCCCGCCGAGCAGCCGAGAGCGGCGGCGGTCTCGTCGACGCTGAGGTCGTCCCAAAACCGCAGCACGAGAACCGCGCGTTGTTTCGGCGGGACGCCGTCGAGAGCCGCGCGCACGGAAAGCCGCTGGGCATGGTCGGGCTCCGGTGCCGTGCTGACGTCCGGCAGCTCCGCGGAAAGGTGCTCGCGCGAACGCCACTTCCGCCGGTTTTCGTTCAGGAACGCGCGCACGACCATCCGCCGCACGTAAGCGTCCAATTCGCCCCGCCGGACCAGCCTCGGCCACACGCGGTAGAGCTTGAGGAAGGTGACCTGCAGCAGGTCGTCGGCCCGGTGCCAGTCTCCGCACAGGACGAACGCGGTGGCGCGCAGGGAACCCGAGGACGCCGCGACGTACGCGACGAACTCGTCCTCCCACCACGCGTCTTGCTCCACACGGGGTACAGGCCTCGTGGCGCCGGGGAGGTTGCATGCGGATGGAGTGACCCAGGTCATAAAACGCGGACCTGCTGGTGTGTCCACAGTGGACTGATCGATCCCGCTCCGCCCATCGGGAGCGGGGAACGGTCGACGCTTGCGCAAGGGGGAAGAGTCGTGCCAAAGTCTCTGTGCAATGTCACATGACACACTGCCGGAATCAGGGAGACCCCATGAGCACGGTGGCCCGGCCTTGGCGCGGCATCCATGTCGCGACCGCCCTGCCGTTCAACGACGACCTCTCGGTGGACTACGACGGTTTCGCCGAGCATGTCCGGTGGCTCGCCGAAAACGGCATGGACGGCGTGACTCCCAACGGTTCGCTGGGGGAGTACCAGACCCTCACGGACGAGGAGCGGGCGCGCGTCGTCGAGGTCGCGGTCGAGGCCGCGCCGGACGGTTTCGGGGTCATGCCCGGTGCCGCCGCGTACGGCTCGGGGGAGACCTGCCGATGGATCGAGCAGGCGGCTCAGGCCGGCGCGCACTCGGTGCTGCTGCTTCCGCCCAACGCGTACCGAGCCGACGCCGACGCTGTCGTCGAGCACTACCGCGCCGCTGCCGCGGTGGGTCTTCCGATCGTGGCGTACAACAATCCGTACGACACCAAGGTCGACTTGACCCCCGACCTGCTCGCGCGGCTTTTCGCGGAAGACCTCATCGTGGCGGTCAAGGAGTTCACCGGCGATGTCCGGCGCGCGTACGAGATCGCCGAACTCGCTCCTGGGCTCGACGTGCTGATCGGCAGCGACGACGTGGTGCTCGAACTCGGCATCGCGGGGGCGGTCGGTTGGATCGCCGGATACCCGAACGCGCTGCCCGTCGCGTCGAAGAAGCTCTACGACCTGGCTACGTCGGGGCAAGCCGAGGACATCGCCGCGGCGGTCCCGTTGTATCGGGACCTGCATTCGTTGCTGCGCTGGGATTCCAAGACCGAGTTCGTGCAGGCGATCAAGGCGTCGATGGACATCGCGGGCCGCAAGGGCGGCGCGTGCCGTCCGCCCCGCCACGCCCTGACCGGCGCCGCCGCGGACCGGGTGAACGCCGATACCAAGGCGGCCCTCGAAAAAGGCTATTGCTGACCCGTCGCCGCAAGAACTTCGCACAGGAAGCGAGAACCGATGAGGACGAGTCGAATCATCCACGCGGTCGATTCCCACACCGAAGGAATGCCGACCCGCGTGGTGACCGGCGGGGTCGGCGTGTTCCCCGGCGCGACGATGGCCGAACGCCGGGTGTGGTTCCAGGAGAACGCCGACGAGTTGCGGACCTTCCTCATGTGCGAGCCGCGCGGGCATTCCGCGATGAGCGGGAGCATCCTGCAGCCGCCGACGCGACCGGACGCGGACTACGGCGTGCTCTTCATCGAGGTCTCGGGCCTGCTTCCGATGTGCGGGCACGGCACGATCGGGACCGCGACGGTCCTCGTGGAAACCGGGATGGTTCCTGTCGTCGAGCCGGTGACGACCGTTCGGCTGGAAACGCCTGCCGGTCTCGTGGTCGCCGAGGTCGCGGTCGCGGACGGGAAAGCCACGTCGGTGACGATCCGCAACGTGCCGTCTTTCTCCTTGGCGCTGGACGCGAGCGTCGAGGTTCCCGGTTTCGGGGACGTGCGGTACGACCTCGCTTTCGGCGGGAACTTCTACGCGATCGTCGACCTCGACGACTTGGGTCTTCCCTTCGACCGGAAGGCCAAGAACGAACTGCTCGACGCCGGTCTGAGGATCATGAGCGCGATCAACGAACACGCGCTGCCCCGGCATCCCGAGCGCCCCGACATCTCCGGCTGCCACCACGTTTACCTCAAAGCGCCCGGCTCCGACGCGAAACATTCGCGGCACGCCATGGCTATTCACCCCGGATGGTTCGACCGTTCGCCCTGCGGCACCGGGACGAGCGCCCGGATGGCTCAACTGCACGCACGCGGCGAACTGGGCCTCGACACCGATTTCGTCAACGAGTCCTTTATCGGCACCACTTTCACCGGAAGGCTGGTCGAGGAAACGAATGTCGGCGGAATACCGGCGGTAGTACCGACGATCACCGGACGCGCCTGGATCACCGGCACCGCGCAATACCTGCTCGACCCGACAGATCCGTTCCCCGCCGGGTTCGAGCTGTGACCACGCCCGACGTCCTGATCATCGGCGCCGGTGCGCTCGGCGCCGCCACGGCTTGGTTCGCGACCCGTGCGGGCCTTTCCGTCGAAGTCGTCGAACAGGGCCAGGTGGCCGGCGGCACGACCAGCAGCTGCGAAGGGAATCTCCTGGTCTCGGACAAAGAAGCCGGACCCGAACTCGATCTCGCGCTCTTGTCGCTGGCCGCCTGGCGGGAGGAGCTTGGCGAACACGGCTCGCTCTGGGAGTTCGAGCGCAAGGGCGGCCTGGTCGTGTCGTCCACAGTGGACTCCGCGGCCGGACTGGCCCAACTGGCCGAGCGGCAACGCCTCGCGGGTGTCGAGGTGCTTGACCTCGCCCCGGAAGCGATTCCCGACTACGAGCCGCATTTGACCCGTGATCTTTCCGCGGCCGCGTTCTATCCCCAGGACTGCCAGGTGCAACCCATGCTGGTAGCGGCTCACCTGCTCCGGATGGCGCGCGAACGCGGCGCCGAGGTCCGCACCGGCACCCGAGTCGTCGGGTTTATCCGGGACGGCGACCGGATCCTCGGCGTCCGAACCGATCGCGGAGACCGGTACGGCGGCTGCGTCGTGAACGCCGCGGGAACCTGGGCGGGGGAGGTCGCCGCGCTCGCCGGAGTGGAGGTCCCCATTCTGCCGCGCCGGGGCTTCATCCTCGTGACGCAACCGCTGCCGCCTACTGTGTTCCACAAGGTGTACGCCGGGGAATACGTTGCCAGCACCCAAAGCTCCGGCGAAGGGCTGCAAACGTCAACGGTGGTCGAGGGAACTCGGGCGGGAACGATCCTCATCGGCTCCTCCCGCGAGCGGGTGGGCTTCGACCGTTCCGTGTCGCCGCAGGCACTCCGGGAGATCGCCGCCAAGGCGCTCGTGCTCTATCCGTCGCTGGGCCGGGCCAAGGTGATGCGCAGCTACCTGGGGTTCCGCCCGTACTGCCCCGATCACCTCCCGGTCATCGGACCGGACCCTCGGGCGCCCGGCCTTTGGCATGCGGCGGGCCACGAAGGCGCGGGTATCGGTCTTTCCGCCGGAACAGCGAAGATTCTCGTCCAAGCGCTTCTCGGCGAGGCACCGGACATCGACGTCTCGCCCTTCGCACCCGAACGGTTCGCCATGCCGGAGGCCTCGTGACCACCACCGTGACGCTGACCTTCGACGGTCAGCCGCTCGCCGCGTCGCCCGGACAGAGCGTCGGCGCGGCGCTCACCGATGCCGGGGTGCGTTCCTGGCGCACGACTCGCCGCGGCGGTCGGCCCCGGGGCCTGTTCTGCGGGATCGGCGTCTGCTTCGACTGCCTGATCACCGTGGACGACGTGGCTGACCAGCGGGCCTGCTTGGTGCCGGTCCGGGACGGCATGGTCGTGCGGAGCGATTCCGATGAGTAGGTACGACGTCGTCGTGGTCGGCGGCGGTCCGAGCGGTCTCGCAGCCGCTGCGGCAGCGTCCGGGAACGGCCTGCGCGTGGCGCTCGTCGATGCCTCGTCTCAGATCGGCGGCCAGTACTGGCGTCGGCCGAGCGATCAAGCGGCTGCGCAGCACGGCACGACACTTGAGTCGCTGCGCCGACGCCTGATCGACGTCGACCATTACCCGGAACACCAGGTCTGGCTTCTCGAGCCGGGCGGAGAGCATCGCCTGCACCTGGCACCGGCCCACGAAAGCGTGCGAAGCGCGGCCCCGCCTGTCCTTCGCGCCCGTTCCCTGATCCTGTGCCCGGGTGCCTACGACCGCCAGCTGCCGATCCCGGGGTGGGACCTCCCCGGGGTGATGGCGGCGGGCGGAGTCCAAGCCCTGGTGAAGGCGCACGGTGTCCTGCCCGGTCGGCGAGCCGTCGTCGCGGGCACCGGGCCCTTTCTGCTTCCGGTGGCGCGGCAGCTCGCGGAAGCGGGCGCGGAGGTCGTCGCTGTCTGCGACGCGAACAGCATCACGGGCTGGATGCGGACGCCGCTCGGTGCGATGGCTGTTCCGGCCAAACTGGGCGAAGCCGTGTCGTACGCCGCCGCGTTCGCGCGGCACCGCATTCCCTTCCGGGCATGCACAATCGTCGCTGCCATCGACGGCGACGACAAGGTCGACTCTGTGCGGCTTCGCAAGGTCGACCGCGCCGGAAACCTGACCGGCGGGAGCGAGACGCTCGACGGGATCGACCTGGTCGCCCTGGGCTGGGGATTCACGCCGTCTCTCGAACTGATCCTTGCCGCGGGCGCCGCCACCCGCGTCGACCTGGACGAATCGTTGGTCGCCGTGGTCGACGCCTGGCAACGTACTGATGCCGCCGGTGTCTACGTCGCGGGCGAGGCTACGGGCGTCGGCGGGGCACTTCTCGCGCTTGCTGAAGGCGAGATCGCGGGCCTGACTGTGGCCATGGACCAGGGTCGCTCCGTGGACCGCCGACGCGTTGGCCGCCTCCAGCGCCAGGTGCGGCGGGGGAGAGCTTTCGCGGCTGCCATGCATCGCGCGCACCCCCTGCCCGCGGGCTGGCAGGCGTGGCTCGAGCCGGACACGACAGTGTGCCGGTGCGAAGAGGTCACCGTCCAAGACATCCGCGACGCATGCCAGGCTCTGGGTGCCGTCGACGCACGGACGGCGAAGCTCTTGGCGCGGCCCGGGATGGGGTGGTGCCAGGGCCGCGTCTGCGGATTCGCCTCGGCCAAGCTCGCCCAGGGCGAGGGAAAACGCTTGGCGGTCAACGATCTCGCGCCGATGTCCAAACGGTCGATCGCGATGCCGGTGTCCTTGGAACGGCTCGCTGCGGACGAACCTCACTAGGATGAGCGTCCGGGAAGAAGAGGAGTGAGGGATGAGCGCGAACATCCAGGAGTTCGAGAAGACGACACTCCGGGAGCGGGTCTCGCACGCCCTTCGCGCCGCAGTCGTGGCCGGGGAGCTCGAACCCGGCAACGTCTACTCTGCGCCGGAACTGGCCAAACGGTTCGGTGTGTCCGCCACTCCCGTGCGCGAAGCGATGCTCGACCTGGTCCGCGAAGGCCTGGTCGCCACCGTCCCGAACAAGGGTTATCGGGTCACGGAGATGGCCGAGAGCGAGCTGGACCAGATCACCGAGCTTCGCATGCTGATCGAGCCTGCTCTGGTTGCCCGCGCTCTTGCCCACATTCCGGATGGCGATCTGCCGGAACTTCGAGCGATGGCCCAGGCCATTGTGGACGAAGCGGCGGCGGGCGATCTGGTCGCGTACACCGAGGCGGACCGGGCGTTCCACCTCAGGTTGCTGGGCTATGCCGGGAACGACCGGGCGACTTCGCTGATCGCCGATCTGCGGGCGCATACCCGGCTCTACGGCCTCGCCGCTTTGTCCGAACGCGGCGAATTGGAGGAGTCCGCGCGCGAGCACCACGAGATCCTCGACGCGATCGCCGGGGGGAATGCCGGGCTGGTCGAGAAGCTCATGCGTACTCACATCGGGCATGTGCGGGAGTCGTGGGCCAGTGCTGAGCCGACGCAGCGGAAGCGGAATTCTTCGTCGTGAGCCCCGACGACCTTGCCGACGCCGCCCTGGACCGCGGCCTGCAGGTTCCCGCCGATGGCGTAGACGTGCCTGCCGAACACGGATTTCCCGGGGACCAGGACGCGTTCCGTGTGGGCAGCGCCTGCGGGGCGGCGGAGCCGGGTGCCGAGACTGCGATGCGTATCATCGTCAGCCGGGGAACGACGGAACGGCTGCTGCCGATCTCGTTCCGCGCAGGGCGAAAGGGGAGGCGTGGAGTGTCCGAGATGTCGCCAAGGACGCCTTGAGAAAGCCAAGGCAACCCGGTTTGCTCTTGTTATTGCCAAATGCCCTGAATGCGACGCAATTTGGCCGGTCGAAGGAAGTGTCGGCGCGGATAACTTCGTTCAGTTTCAGCTATTCCTGGACCTCGTAGGCGAATCCGAGACGGACACTCCTTACGAGGAAATCGGCTCGCTTTAGCACAGCTCACCGGACCTTGAGCCCGAGCGAAAGACGAGCCTGCGACGTCCACGCGGCCAGAAACGCTTCCTCTCCCGCATCCCCCGGTGTATGCCCGACAAGTGCTTCAAGAATCGGGTAGTACGTCAGCGAAGCGAGCAGCACCGACGCGGTGGCCGCCGGATCCTCGACCTGAAAGTCGCCACGCCGCACGCCGGACGCGATCCACTCCGTCGCGACCGTATAGACCGATCCGAGCACGCCGTGCCACATTTGCTCCAGCAGGTCCGGAAAAGGTTCCAGCTCGCGGAAAATGATGCGCAATGCCGCACGGTCACGGCGCATGCTGTCCCAAACCAGTCGCGCGACCGTCGGCAGTGCCTCGTCCGGTGCCTCCGGCAGCGCGGCCGCTCGGCGACTGCTCTCGCTGACCCCCGCCAGGTGCTGCCGCACGATTTCCTCCAGCAGTGCCCGCTTGGACGGGAAGTGCTTGTACAGCGCCCCGGAGCCGGGGTTGAGCCCGCAGGCTCGCTGGATGTCGGCGGTCGAGGTCTGGTCGAAGCCCCGTTCGGAGAACAGCCGGGTGGCCGCTTCGACCAGGTTCTGCCGAGTGACTCCGGGAGTTGAACGCGCCATAGTGAGAGAGTACTCTCTTTCCTATGATCGAGGTTCAGGTGACCGAGACGATCAACTGCCCGGCGGACCGCGTGCTCGAGTTCGTGATGGATCCCCGTGCCTACGCCGCGGTCGACCGCAAGATCGGTGCGATCGACTGGGTGCGGCGCGACGGGGATGTCACCGAATTCCGCTTCGGCAGCAAGCTTCCGGGGCTGCCCGGTCCCGCGGCGAAGATCGTTTCGCGGATGAGCCGGACCCCGGGCGAGCGGGTGGACGTGCGGCTGCCGCCGATTCCGGCGAATCGGCTGGCCAATCTCGTCTCCGAGTTCAGCGCCAGCTGGGTATGCGTCCCGGCGGGCGAGCAGACCGCGGTCACGCGGACGGTGCGATGCGGGTTCAAAGGGCCGATGAAGTGGCTGGCGGAACCGGTTCTGCGCCGCACGTTGCGGCCGGACGTCGAGGACGAGATGCGGCAGGCCAAGGCGGCGCTTGAGGCCCGTCAGTCCTGAACGGGACAGACGCCGCCCCGGTGTGCGGAACTCAGCCGAAGACGAACCAGAGGAACGCAGCGAGTCTGGCCGGAAGGAATCTCAGCGCGGTGAGGGAGCGGCAAACGCGGCGAACGGAAGGCGGGACACCGAGGAATTCCTAACGCTCCGGTACGGACGCGGCCGTGTCCTCGGGTGCGGTCCGAGCCGTGATCGCGTCGGCGGGCCCGAGCCGCTCCGCCGCGAAGTCGAGGAGGGCGGAGGCGCGCGGAGTGAGCTTCATGTCCGCCGGCCAGATCCCCACTACGTGGGAAACCGTGACAGGGGGGTCGAGAGGCCTGATGACGACCGGTCGCCCCTCGATGCTCATGGGGAGCGCATGCGGCCGGGACATGAGCAGCCCGTACCCGAGTCCGCGGCCCACCAGTGCCTCGACGAGGCCGATCTGGGAGACCCTGGCTTCAATCCTGGGCTCCAGGCCGCGCGCGGTGAACGCGTCCGCCACATTGCGGACGCCCGGTGTCGCGTCGTACTGGATGTAGGGCTCGTCGGCGAGATCCGCCAGATCCACCGTTTCGGCCGCCGCGAGTGGATGCCCGGGAGGCAGGTGCGCCTCGAGTTCTGTCGCATAGATCCTGCGGCGTCGGCATCCGATCGGCAGTGACACGTCGTAGACGAGGGCCACATCGAGACGCCCTGCTTCGAGAGCGGAGAGCAGCTCTTCGTTGGTGCCCACCGTGATCCCGATGCTCACGCCGGGATGCCTCTTGGGGAAGCCCTCGAGCAGCTCCGGCACCACGTTCGCGGCGAAGCTCGAGTAGCAGCCCAGCCGCACTGGACCCCTCAGTTCCTGTTCGCGCCCGGCGCTCAGGACGAGTTCGTGCGTGTCGGCCACGATCTGACGAGCTCGTCTGGCGAAATCCTGACCGGTCGGCGTGAGGGTGAGCCCTCTGGCCTTTCGCCGCACGCACAGCTGCTCGCCCACGGCGCTCTCCAGGCTCGACACGGCCTGTGACAGCGCGGACTCCGAGATGTGCAGGTGCGCCGCGGCCGCGCTGAGCGTGGGGAAGTTCGGCAATGCCGCGAACAGTTCGAGTTGCCGCAGGCTCACCTCGGAGATGGTTGCCCCACTTCTTCAGTTCAACCGAATTACATCCTCACATTACCACGATTTACACGCAGACGAAGGCCTCGCATCATAGGAGGAACAGCTTCCCGATCCCTCCGAACGGAGGGCTGGCAAGGACTTTGGGGACAACGGTGTGCTCCTCTGGTGCCGCAGGCGACTCCGCCTCACCACGGCGAATCGCCTTCGCGACGATCATCGGCGCCGCTCCGCGCGAGTCAGTCAAGCAGAAGCGAAGTCAGGCAAGGAGAAGCAGTGGCAAGTGAGGACACTCGAATCGCGATCGTCGGCGGAGGGATGGGCGGGCTGACGGCCGCGATCGCGCTGCGGAAGATCGCCGGAGTCCGGGCCACCGTGTTCGAGCAGGCGGGCAAGCTGGGCGAAGTGGGCGCGGGGGTCACGGTCGCGCCGAACGCGGCGCGCGTTCTCGACAGACTCGGCGTGCTCGATCGGATCAGGCGGATCGGAGCGGTCCCGGACGGGCACGGCGTCTACCAGAACGCCATGGGCGGTCTGGTGACCGACGCGGCATGGGAGGACTCGGCGAAGCAGTACCAGAACATCGGGATGTACCGCCCGGACCTGATCGACGCCTTGGCGCAGGAGGTCGATCCGGCGACGATCCGTCTCGGCCACCGGCTGGTTTCGGTGGAGACACGGGGTTCCGGCGTTCGCGTCGAGTTCGAGAACGGCGCGGACGACGTGTTCGACGCCGTGATCGGAGCGGACGGCATCCATTCGGTGGTGCGGGGAGCCGTCGGCCAGTTCCCGGAGCCGGTCTACTCCGGGTACCTCGTCTATCGCGGAGTGGTCGACGCGTCCCGCCTGCCCGGCGATTGGCGCATGATCAGCCAGGTGTGGATGGGCAACCGGAGGCACTTCATGTGCTATCCGCTGCAGCGGCGGAAGCTGTTCAACTTCGTCGCCGGCATCCCGAGCGACCGGCCGCTCGACGGGGCCTGGTCCGGCCCGGCGGCGGTCGGCGAACTCGCCGCCGAGTTCGCGGGCGCGGACTGGGACCCGAGACTCCAGGAGTTCATCGGGTGCGTCGAGCACACCTTCTGGTGGGGCCTCTTCGATCACGAACCGCTTGCCAACTGGTCCCGGGGGCCGATCACCCTGCTCGGCGACGCGGCGCACACGATGTTGCCGCACCAAGGGCAGGGGGTGAACCAAGCGATCGAGGACAGCATGGCGCTCGCCACGTTCCTCGCAGCGGCCGACAGCGTCGCCGACATTCCCGAGGCGTTCCGGCGCTACACCTCAGTCCGCATGCAACGCACGGCGATCCTGCAGAACGGCTCTCGCCGGGCCGGTGCCATGTTCGACGCACAGTACGAATTCGCGGACCTCGAGAAGCGCGACGCCGATCTCCGGGTCGGGCGCGACTTCCGGCGAAGCGCGGTATTCGACTATGACGCGCAGAAGGTGGCCGAACAGGCGCTCAACCGATTTCAGGGGGTTCCGGTCGCATGACCTCGATCAGCATCATCGGCAGCGGCAAGATGAGCGGCGCGATCGCGGAAGTCGCGACCCGGGCCGGCGCCGGCGTCCAGATCGTCAAGCGCAGTGCGGAAAGCATGTCCGCGGCGCGTCCTGGTCCCGACTACGGCGTCATGGGCGACAAGCTCACCGGAGACCTGGTCGTGCTCGCCGTTCCCTACGGGGCGTACCCGGGCATCGTCGAGCGCTATCGGGACCAGCTCCGCGAAAAGATCGTCATCGACATCAGCAACCCCATCGATTTCTCCACCTACGACCGGCTGAAGTCGCCCGCCGATTCGTCCACCGCGGCCGAACTCGTGAAGCTGCTGCCGGCGGGCACGGCCGTCGTCAAGGCGTTCAACGTCAATCTCGGAGACACGCTCGTCAGCGGCACGAACGGCACGACGCGCACGACCGTCCTGTTCGCCGGCGACTACGCGGAGGCGAAGGTGGCCCTCGCGGCGTTCGTCGAGGCGGCGGGAATGCGCGCGGTCGACGTCGGTCCGCTCACCCGTGCACGGGAACTCGAGGCGATGGGATTCCTCCAGATCGTGTTGGCGGCGCTCGGCAAGACGCGTTACGAGTCGGGCTTCGCGCTGCTGGAGTGAGCGGGGTTCGGCCGACCTGCCGGGGTCAGTGCCGGCAGGCGGCCGCCCCGTGGCAGGAGACCATCGCCCGCAGCGTGTCGTGCAGTTTTCGTGCCTTCTCCGGCGGCAGCTGAGCGGCCGTGTTGTGCAGTTCCTGTGGATCTGTGGTCCGGTCGTAGTACTCCTTGGCTCCGTCGGCGTACTCGACGTAGGTGTAGGCGGTGCTCCGAATCGCCTCGTAGGTGGTCGGATTGCCGCTGTTCTTCGCGGGTTTGTCCGGGTCGTTCTTGTCGAAGTCGGGACCGTGGTGCTCCACCAGCCCGACGGTGCGCCACGCCGGGGGCGCGGTGCCGTTCAGCAGCGGCACCAGGCTTTCGCCGTCCACCGGTGCGGGGGTCGATGCCCCGGCGAGTGCTTCGAAAGTCGGTCGCAGGTCGATGTTCTCCGCGGGCTGGTCCACTGTCGCGCCCGCCTTGACGCCGGGGCCGGTGACCACCAGCGGCACGTGCACGTCCGTGTCGAAGGCCGTCTGCTTTCCGGGGGTGAGCCGGTACTCGCCCATGTGGTAGCCGTTGTCCGAGGTGAAGACGAGGTCGGTGTTCCCGCGTACTCCGGCTTTGTCCAGTGCCGCTTGCACGGTGCCGATCATCTTGTCGACCGACTGCACGGCCTGCGCCCGCTTGCGGAAGTCCTTGTCGATCTCCTGTTTTTCCCGGTCGGTCAACGGGGTGCGGGAGGCGAGCCACGACGGCGGCGAAGACGGAAGCGTGTCGTACGCGGGGCCGCGCGGTGCGGTGAGCCCGGGGAACGCGCCGGCGTCGCGAGGCGCGGGGGTGTAGGGGCCGTGCGGGGCGAACGTGGCGAGTTCCATCGCGAACGGGGTGTGGTCGGCTGCCGAGCTGGCGACGAAGCTCGCGGCCTTCTCCGCCATGACGTCGACGAGGTAGTTCTCGGGTTTGGTGCCGTAACGCTTGACCGTGCCGTTCTCGTTGAGGTCGTAGTCGAATTCGCCGTAGCCGTTCCCGGCGACGTCCCATTCGTTCCAGCCGGGCGGGATTCCGTCGGATTTCGGCTGGTAGCCGTTGAGGTACTTGCCCATCATCGCGGTCCGGTACCCGGCCTGCTGCAACGACGTCGCGTAGGTCGACTTGTCGTCGCCGCGGCCGTGGAAGGCGCGGTAGCCGCCGTCCTTGCCGCCGTTGGTGAACACGCCGGTGTCGTGCGGGACCATCCCGGTGAACAGCGACGAGCGCGACGGGCAGCAGAGGGAGTCGGTGACGGTGTAGTTGGCGAAGGAGGTGCCGTTCCTGGCCATCTCCTGTACGTGCGGCAGATACGGCAGCAGGTTCATCGAGAGATCGTCGGTGAGCACGAGGACGATGTTTGGTTTGCCGCCGGCCGCGGCGGGCTGGCCCGGCACGCAGGCGACGGCCGTCGAAGCCACTGTCAAGGCCAGCAGCGGGATCAGGAGCGAACGAGCGCGTTGCGGCATGCCCCGCACGCTAGAACCGTGACCGGCGAGTTCGGTTCGAGGCGTGTTCGGGTTCGGTAAATCCGCCGCGCGCTCAGCCGAGTTCCTGGGCGAGCCCGACGACGATGTTCTCCGGCCCCCGCACGTAACACAGCAGATAGATGTCCTCGTACCGCACCACCTCGTCGACCAGTTCGGCCCCGTGCGCGCGCAGGCGGGCGAGGGTGTCCTCGAGGTCGTCGACCGCGAACATCATCCGGCGGATGCCCAGCGTGTTCGCCGGGGCCTTCCACGGCTCCGGGGCGATCGCCTTCGGCTGGTGGAATTTCGCCAGTTCGACCCGCCCGGGGCCGTCCGGGACGCGCAGCATGGCGACGTCTTGCTCGACGTCTTTCAGCCCGACCACCCGTTCCGCGCCGCGCCAGTCCAGCGGGCCCTTGTTTTCCAGTTCCAGCCCCAGTTCGACGAAGAACGCGATGACCGCGTCGAGGTCCTCGACGACGATGAGGACGTTGTCCATCCGCTTGACCGTCATGCGGCCACCGTAGCGCTCCCGGAAAACCTTAGTGGTGCTATTCTTAGCGCAAAGCTATTCACGGGGGTGCCGGATGCCGAAGCGGACCGAGCCGGACGAGGTCGACGAGATGCTCGCGCAGTGGCGCGCGGAGACGCCGGACGTCGACACTTCGCCGCTGGCGGTGTTCGGGCGGTTGCATCGTTCGTTCGACCGGTACCAGCGGCAGCTGACGCGCGTGTTCGCCCGGCACGGGATCACGGTCGCGGACTTCGGGATCCTCGCCGCGCTCCGGCGGGGCGGCGCGCCTTACCGGCGTACGGCGGGCGACCTCGCCGACACGAACCTGCTCACCACCGGCGGCATCACGCAGCGGGTCGACAAGCTGGTGCAGGCCGGGCTCGTCCGCCGCGAACGCGACGAGGACGACCGGCGCGTCGTGTTCATCGGTCTCACCGAGGAAGGCCTCGCGGCCACGGACAAGGTGGTGCACGAGCATTTTCCCAACGAGAACCGCATGCTGGCCGGGCTGACCGCGGCGGAACGGGCGCAGCTGGCGAAATTGCTGGGGCGGCTGGAGCGGTCTCTGGACCAGGCCGAGTTCGGCGACTGAACTTCGGGTTTTGCCGAGGTGTTCGGCTCGGCTCTGGTCGGGCGGCGGCCGCGGGCGCGGCAAGCTGCGGACCGCTCCCACGGCCACGACGCACCCAATGTGGCATTGGGTGCATGCCACGCACCCAATGTGGCGTTCGGTGCGTGGCATGCACCCAATGCCACATTGGGGCGCGATGTCGCTGCCATTGCCAGGGCGGCGGTTGAGGGCGAGCCCGCACAGCGTCGGCGGGCCACCGCTCCGATGCGCCGTCCGCCGCGGCTTCGCCGGAACGCGGGGGTTGGCTCGCTGTTCGCACGAGCAAATAGCTCCGTGTCGTTTCGGCGGATCCGGGCTTAGGTTCGGGCAATGGCTAACGAATTGACCATTCCGCTCCTGCCCTGCCGCTCCATCGGCGACGTCGCGCCGTTCTACGAGATGCTCGGCTTCGAGATCACCTCCCGGCAGGACCGGCCGTACTCGCACCTCGCGGTGCGCCGGGAAGACCTCAATCTGCACTTTTTCGGGATGGACGGCTACGACCCGGCCCAGTCGTACAGCACGTGCCTCGTCATCGTGGAGGACACCGGCGAGCTGTTCGAGGCCTTCGCGGCGGGAATGCGGTCCGTGCACGGAAAACTGCTCGTCTCCGGCATCCCGCGGATGACCCGGCCGCGGCTGCGCAACGACCGGTACACCGGGTTCACCGTCGTCGATCCGGGCGGCAACTGGATCCGGATCAACCAGGCCGCCAAGGCGCCCGAGGCGCGGACCAAGCTCGCCAAAGCACTGGAAAACGCGGCGCGGCAGGCGGATTCGCACGGCGACGAACGCCAGGGGCTGAAGATCCTGGAAGGCGCGCTGAAGCGGGCGACCGGCGATGAACCGGAGTTGCGGGCGGTGCGGGAGTACCGCGACGAGCTCGTCGAACGGATCGCGGGGGCTGGGCCGCGTTCAGGCGCGTGAGCGCGGCCCAGCCGACTCGGGTCGCAACGGGGTGCGGCCTGCTTCGGATCCAAGAGGGCTCGACGTGCCCGTGTCCGCGGGCTTGGTCAAGCAGCCGCAGGAACTCGCGATGCTCGCCGAGGCGGCCGAACCTGCTGACGGATCAGCCGCGAGCCCACGGGATCGGTTCGTCCGCCAGGCTCAGGTACAGACTCTTCTGGCGCTGGTAACTGCGGATCGCGGTGCGGCCCTTGTCCGTGCCGAGGCCGCTTTCCTTGGTGCCGCTGAACGGCGTCGAGATGCTGAACTGCTTGTACGTGTTGATCCACACCGTCCCGGCGTCGACGCGGCGTGCCAGGCGGAGGGCGCGGCGGTAGTCGGCGGTCCAGATGCCGCACGCCAGGCCGTAGACGGTCGAGTTGGCCTGGGCGACCAGGTCCTCCTCGTCGTCGTAGGGCAGCAGGACGCCGACCGGGCCGAAGATTTCCTCCTGGCACGTCTTCGCGTCCGGGGCGAGGCCGTCGAGCAGGGTGGGTTCGTAGTAAGCGCCGCGCGACAAACGTTCATCAGAAGGGATTTGGCCGCCGCACAGGACATTCGCGCCTTCTTCGCGGGCGCGGTCGACCATCGCGGCCACCTTGTCGCGGTGCGCGAACGTCGCCAGCGGACCGACCTGGGTGGCCGGATCCGTGCCGGGGCCGAGTCGCAGGCCCGAAGCAGCGGCGACCAGGCGGGCAGCCCATTCGTCGTACTGCTCGCGCGGCAGGAAGATCCGCGACCCGGCGATGCAGCTCTGTCCGGTCGACGAGAAGATCCCGTACAGGATTCCGGCGACAGTCTCCTCGACGTCGGCATCCGCGCAGACGATCGTCGGGGATTTGCCGCCCAGTTCCATGGTGACGGGGATGATCCGGTCCGCGGCGATGCGGCCCAGCACGCGACCGGTGGTCGTGCCGCCGGTGAAGGCGAGCTTGCCGACCAGCGGATGGCGGGAGATGGCGTCGCCGACGACCGAACCGGGGCCGGGCAGGACGGACAGCAGCGCGGGCGGGACGCCGGCGTCGTGGACGAGGCGGGCCAGAGCCAGCGAAACCAGGGGAGTGGCTTCGGCCGGTTTGAGCAGCACAGCGTTCCCGGCGGCGAGCGCGGGGGCGATTTTCTGGGCGTCGCTGGCGATCGGCGAGTTCCACGGCGTGATCGCGCCGACGACGCCGATCGGTTCGTGCACGCTCATCGTCAGGTGCGCGCCGCGGCTCGGCGGGAGTTCGCCTTCGAGGGTTTCGAGCGCCGCTGCGTAGTAGCGGAACGTGCCGGCCGCGCTCGCGACCAGCGCGCGGGTTTCGCCGAGCGCCTTGCCGGTGTTGCGGGTTTGCAGCAGGGCGAGTTGCTCGGCGTGGGCCTCGATCGCGTCGGCGACGCGGGTGAGCAGGCGGGCGCGCTGGTGCGGCAAGAGGTCCCGCCACGCCGGATCCGCGGCGGCCGCGGCACCGGCGCGGGCGGCGGCGTCGACCTGGGCGGAGTCGGCGGCGTGGATCGAGGCGACCGTCGAACCGTCGGCGGGATCCACGCACGCGGACGCGGGACCGCCGCCGCGCCGCCAGCCGCCGCCGACCGGGATTTCGTCGGGCGGGACGGGGAAGGGCTGCATGGCGGGGTCCTCTCGGCGCGGGTGACGGGGTGCGACCGAGGAAACCTTAGACCTAAGATTTCGTCAAGACCCGGCCCGGCGGAGGTCCGTGAAGGGCTCCTTGAAGGAATCAGATTCCCTCGAGGGGTCCTTCACGGCGCGCGAGCCGCCGCGGAACCGCGGGAAAGAATTTTAGGCCTAAGGGGTTGTGTCGATCACAGCGCGCGGGGTACAACCCTTACCAGTAAATCTCTTAGACCTAAGGCATTCGGCGGCGAGCCCGCCGAGGACCACCGGAGGAGTTGCCCCGCGATGACCACCACCGAAAGCAAGCACCAGCCCCTCGAGGAGCTCATCGACTCGTGCATCGCCGCTCGCGAGACGCGGTACGAGGACTGGGACACCCTCGGCTTCCAGGCCGCCGCGAAGGGCGACGAGTTCCGCCGCGCGCAGATCCGCTACATCGGCTCCGGCGCGACCGGCAACCACGACGGCGACGCCCGCCAGCTGCCCTCGGAGCACTTCACCTTCTCCAACATGCGGCTTCCGGTCGGCGCGATCGGCCCGGAGCACACCCACCACGACGTGGAAGAGGCGTTCTTCGTCCTCGAAGGCACGCTGGAGGTGACCGTGCACGACGTCGAGGACGGCACCAAGACCGCCACCCGCACCCTCGGCTACCGCGACCTGATCCGCGTGCCCGCCGGGGTGCCGCGCAGCCTCCGCAACGCCGGCGACACCGACGCGCTGTTCTGCGTCATCATCGGCGCGCAGAAGCCGCAGCTGCCGACCTACCCGCCCACCTCGCCGATGCACGGCGTCACTCGCTGAGAAGAGACCGCGATGCCGACGATGCTGCGGGTGCACCGGACGACGTGGCTGGCCGACCGGGTCACGCAGGTGGAACTGCGCGACCCGGAAGGCAAGCCGCTGCCCGGCTGGGAGCCGGGAGCGCACCTTTCCCTGCACCTGCCGAACGGGCTGGTGCGCGAGTACTCCCTCTGCGGCGACCCGGCCGACACGCACGCGTGGACGGTCGCGGTGCTGCGGGAGGAATCCTCGCGCGGCGGCAGTGCCTGGGTGCACGAGCGGCTCACCGCGGGGAGCGTCATCCCCGTCGAGGGTCCGCGCAACACCTTCGAACTGCACGACGCTCCGGAGCACCTGCTCATCGCCGGCGGCATCGGCGTCACCCCGATCCTCGCGATGGCGCGGAAACTCGCCGATGACTCCGCGCCGTGGTCCATGCTCTACTGTGGACGGTCGCGCGGCGGGATGGCTTTCCTGGACGAGCTTTCCGGGCTCGGCGGGGACCGGCTGGAAGTGCACGCCGACGACGAGCACGGAGGTCCGCCCGACCTGGCCGCCAGGCTCGCCGGGCTCGCTCCGGGCACGGTCGTGCACTGCTGCGGCCCCGAACCGTTGCTCCGCGCGGTCGAGGCGGCGTTGCCGGAGACGGCGACTTTGCGGGTCGAACGCTTCCGGGCCCCCGAGGCTCCGGCAGCCGCGCCGGGAACGGGATTCGACGTCGTGTGCGCCGGTTCCGGGACCAGGGTTTCGGTGGCCGCCGACGAGTCCATTGTGGACGCGCTGGGGCGCACCGGGATCTCCGTGCCGACCTCGTGCCGCGAGGGCGTGTGCGGGACTTGTGAAACGAAGGTGCTCTCCGGCGAGCCGGACCACCGCGATTTCGTGCTCGACGACGACGAGAAAGCGATCGCCGGAACCATGATGCTGTGCGTGTCGCGGTGCCGGTCCGCCGAACTCGTTCTGGATCTTTAGGAGCCGGCCGTGGCCGGACACACCCACCGGCAGCTCGCCGTGCTGCGCGCCGCCGCCGCGGGGCACGTGGAAATGACGTGCAGCCGCGAACCGCACCTCTACGTCGACGGCCTCGCCTGCTGCGACCCGACCCTCGGGCACCAGCTGGCCGGCCTGCTCGTCCCCGAACCGGCCGCTCCGCGCGGACCGGGGCTGCGGGTGCCCGCGGTGCTCACCGCCGCCGGACAAGCCGCGCTCGCCCCGCCCGCCGCCGCCTGACCACCACGAACCGAAGGGAACGCCCGATGCCGCTGCAGCTGCGGCCGGTGCAGAGCCGCACCGCCCCGCCAACGAGCTACGAGAACGCGCTGGCCGACGAGCTGGAAGCCGTCTACGGCCGGGGCGTGCACGACCTGCCGGGCGTGGTCTCCGCGCTCAACGCGGGCGGTCTGCGCCCGGCGGACGGCTCCGACTGGACCGAAGAGACGTTCGCCGCCGAACTGGCGCGGCTGGCAGGGGAGGCGTGATGGCGACCAAAACCGCCGAAGAGCTGCTGGCGCTGGGCCTGCGCGACCGTTGGTACCCGCTGTGCCCGTCCGGCACCGTCAAACGCGGCGAGCTGACCCGCATCGAGCGGGCCGGCGAGCAGTTGCTGCTCTGGCGCGACTCCGCCGGCGTCGTGCACGTTCAGGAAGACCGCTGCCCGCACCGCGGCGCACGGCTTTCGCTCGGCGTGCACATGGGCGACCGGGTAGCCTGCAACTACCACGGCGTGCAGGTGGACGGCGACGGTGTCGTCGTGTCGGTGCCCGGCAGTCCGGGCTGTGCGCTGGAGGGCCGTCCCGCGCTGCGGACGTTCCCCGCGCAGGAGCACGCCGGTGCGGTCTTCGCCTGGTTCGGCCTGGACGAGGCCGCCGAGCCGACGCCGCTGCAGGTGCCGGACCCGATCGCGGGCGGGGAATGGGACAACTTCCTCTGCTACGTCGAATGGGACGCGCCTTACGGCTACTCCCTGGACAACCTGCTCGACCCGATGCACGGCGCATTCCTGCACCGCAACAGCCACACCATGTTCGGCGGCAAGCGCGAGGCCGTCTTCCAGATCCGCGCGATCGACGACGGGTTCGTCTTCGAGAAGACCGACCAGCGCGGCGTGAACTTCGACTGGGTCCAGCTCACCGACGCGGGCGCGCAGTGGGTCACCCTCGACATCCCGTACCCGGAAACCGCCGGCCCGGGCGGCGCGTTCACTATCGTCGCCGCGCTGTGCGCGATCAACGAGACGCAGCACGCGGCCTTCTTTTGGCGCTGCCGCAAGGTTTCCGGCTGGGAACGCGACAGCTGGCGCGTCCTCTACCGCAACCGGCTCGAAGCCCGGCACTGGGCGGTGCTGGAGCAGGACCGCGAGATGGCCGAGGCGATGCCGCTCGACGCGTGGGACCGGGAAAACCTGTACCAGCACGACATCGCGCTCGTCCGGATGCGCCGCCTGCTGCGTTCGGAAGCCCGCCGCCAGGCCGCCGCGCTCGCCGCACCGCCCGCCGCACCGGCTCCGGCCGCGCCCGTGCCCGCCCCGACCCGCTGAAGTTTCAGGAGGCCCCATGTCCGCCGAACCCATCGCACGGCTCCGCGCCCTGCGCGCGGTGACGCTGCGTTCGACGCAATGCGCCGATTCCGGCGAGTTCTACCGCGAAGTCTGGGGGCTGCAGCAGGTCGAAGCCGACCGCGGCACCGTGTGGCTGCGCGGTTCCGGCGACGAGCACCACGTGCTCCAGCTCGAACAGGCCGACCAGAACGCACTCGGCAAGATCGCGTTCGCCGTCGCCACTCCGCGCGAGGTCGACGCGGCCGCCGCCCGGCTGGCGGCGCACGACGTTCCGCTGGTCACCGAGCCCGGCAAGCTCGACCAGGTCGGCGGCGGGTACGGCCTGCGCTTCGCCGACCCGGAGGGTCGTCTGGTGGAGCTGTCCGCTGAGGTCGACGCCGTCGTCCCGGGCGATCCGTACGGACGCGCCGCCGTGCCGCGGAAACTGGCGCACGTCGTGCTCAACACGGTCGACATCGACGCGGCCTGCGAGTTCTACACGCGGGTGCTGGGCATGCGGATCTCCGACTGGTCCGAGCACCAGATGGCGTTCCTGCGCTGCAACGCCGACCACCACGTGATCGCCTTCAACCAGGCCGAATTCGCGTCGGTGAACCACATCGCGTACGAGATGAACTCGATCGACCACTTCATGCGCGGCATCGGCCGGCTGAAGCACAACGGCGTCACGCCGCTGTGGGGCCCGGGACGGCACGGTCCCGGCAGCAACACCTTCGGCTACTTCGCCGACCCCGCCGGGCTCGTCTGCGAATACACCTCCGAGGTCGCGCAGGTCGAGGAAGACGCGTGGCTGTGCCGAGTGTGGCGGCGCACGCCGGAGCTGTCCGACCTGTGGGGCACCGCGGGCCCGCCGTCGAAGGACGTCCGCTCGCACATGCGCGGCGTGCCGGATCCCGGCTACTCGGCGTGGTGGCAGTCGTGAAGGTAGGAGTGCTGGGCGCGGGGTCGATCGGCTCGGTCGTCGCGGAAGCTCTGCGCGACGGACTGGTGCCGGGCGCGGAGCTGGCCGGGGTCGTCGATCCGGCGCTTTCCCCGGCGGGGCTGCCGATGTGCGCGTTGCCGGAGCTGCTGTCCGCTTCGGACTTGGTGGTCGAGGCCGCGGGCCAGCGAGCTTTGACGGACGCTGGGCCGCAGGTGCTGTCGGCGGGATGCGATCTGCTGGTGGTTTCGGTCGGCGCGCTGGCGGCGGACGGGTTGCTGGAGAAGCTGCTCGCGGCCGGGCCGGGTGCGGTCCATTTGTCGACCGGGGCGATCGGCGGGCTTGACCTGCTGCGTTCGGCGGCGCTGCTCGGGCAGTTCGAGCGGGTGGTCATCGAGACGACGAAGAAGGCGTCTTCGCTGTTCCAGCCGTGGATGTCCGCGGAAGAAGCGGAAGCGCTGCGGCAGGCGACCGCGCCGGTCGAGCTGCGGCGCGGGCCCGCGCGGGAGATCACCGCGGCGTTCCCGAAGTCGGCGAACGTGGCTGCGTCGGTGGCGTTGGCCGTGCGGGATTGGGACGTCGTGGAGGCGGCGGTGATCGCCGATCCGGCCGCGCCGCTGACCTCGCACGTGATCACCGCGGTCGGCCCGGCGGGGGAGTACCGGTTCGAAATCAAGAACCGGCCGTCGCCGCAGACGCCGACGTCGAGCCAGGTCGTGCCGTACGCGGTGCTGTCCGCGCTGGAAGCCTTGGCGACACCGAGGGCGGTGTTCCGGTGACATCCATTGTGGACGGTGTGCAGGTCCGGACCGCTGGCGACGGCAGTCCGGTGCTGTTGCTGCACGGCATCGGCGGCTCGAGTGCGTCATTCGACGCGCAGTTGGCTGGTCTGGCACCGAAACACCGCGTACTGGCTTGGGACGCACCGGGCTACGGCGGTTCCGCCGATCCGGAAAAGCCGCTGGGCATGGCCGGATACGCGGCGCTCGTCGGCCGTCTGCTGACCTCGCTGGACGCGGCGCCCGCGCATCTCGTGGGCGTCTCGTGGGGAGGCGTGATCGCGACCCGCGTGGCGCTGGAGTACCCGGAGGTCGTGAGGTCGCTGGTGCTGGCCGATTCGACACGCGGCTCCGGCATCGACTCCGAGCGGGCCGCGGTGATGCGGGCCCGGCCGAGCGAACTTAACCGGGTCGGTGTGGCGGAATTCGCCCGCCGACGCGCACCTCGGTTGCTCGCGCCTGGCGCGGATCCCGCGGTGGCACAACGGGTCGAGGACATCATGGCGGGGATCCGGTTGCCCGGGTACACCTCGGCCGCGGAATCGATGGCGGAGACGGATCACGGTCCGCGACTGTCCCGGATTTCAGTGCCGACGCTGGTGCTCGTCGGCGAGCACGACCAGGTGACCGGCGTCGCCGAAGCACGACGGCTGGCCGCGTCGATCCCGGGCGCGCGGCTGGAAATACTCCCCGGTGGGCACGCGGCCAATCAGGAGTCCCCGCGCCGGTTTTCCACCGAGGTCCTGGGCTTTCTGTCCGAAGTGGACGCGGCGGTGGCGCGATGAAGGACCGGCTGTATGTCGTCACCGGCGCGGGCCGTGGACTCGGCTGGGCGATCGCCCGCGAGATCGGCCGTCAAGGCGGTCGCGTCGTTGTCGCCGAACGGTCTCCTGATCGGGCGGCCGACGGCGTCGCCCGGTTGCACGCGGAAGGCGTTGAGGCACACCGGATCGACACGGATGTCGCCGATCCGGACTCCGTCGCGGCTTTGGCGGACGCGGTCGCGAAACTCGGGCCGCTGCACGGCTTGGTGAACAACGCGGCAATGGCCGAGGGCGTGGGCGGCAAGCATTTCGCGGAGTTGGACGTCGAAGCGTGGGACACGTTGATGACAGTCAACGCACGCGGCCCGTGGCTCGTCGCCCGCGCGCTGTATCCGCAGCTCGCGCAGACGGGCGGACGCATCGTGAACCTCGCGTCCGACGCCGCGCTGTACGGCTCGCCGCGCCTGGTCCAGTACGTGGCCTCCAAGGGCGCGGTGATCGCGATGACCCGCGCGATGGCCCGTGACGGCGGTCCGGACGGCGTGACCGTCAACGCGGTCGCGCCCGGGCTGACCGAGGTCGAGGCCACCGCGGGCATTCCGCAGGAGCGGCGCGACCTGTACGCGATGAATCGCGCGCTGACCCGGCCGCAACAGCCGGAGGACGTGGTCGGTTCGGTGGCGTTCCTGCTGTCCGACGCGGCCTCCTACATCACTGGCCAGACCCTTGTGGTCGACGGCGGATTCGTCTGCAGCTGAAGGGAAAACCCGTGGATTTGGGATTGAAGGGCCGCGCGGTGCTCGTCACCGGGGCCAGCTCCGGCGTCGGGCTCGCGACCGCCGCCGCGCTGCTGGCCGAGGGCGCGCACGTCGCCGCCTGTGCCCGCGACGGCGTCCGGCTGGAGAAGGCTCTCGCCGATCTGCCCCGCGCCGAGGGCTCCCGGCTGTACCCGGCGTCCTGCGACGTGCTGGACGAGGCGCAGGTGGAAGCATTCGTCGCCGACGCCGCGCGCGAGTTGGGCGGACTGGCCGGGATCGTGAACAACGCCGGTCGGTCGCTGATGGCACGGCTCGCCGAGACCACCGACGACCAGTGGCGGGAAGAGCTGCAGCTCAAGATCTTCTCGGTGCTGCACGTCGTCCGGGCCGCGCTGCCGTGGCTGCGCGAAGCGGCGAATCCGGCGGTGGTCAATGTGAACGCGATCCTCGCCCGCCAGCCCGAACCGCGATTGGCGGCAACGTCAGCGGCGAGGGCGGCGTTGCTCAATCTCTCCACGACACTCGCGACCGAACTGGCCGAGGACGGTGTACGGGTCAACTCCGTCTGCCTCGGTCTGGTCGACACCGGACAGTGGCGACGCCGGTACGAGGCTTCCGGCAGCGCGTTGTCCTTTGCGGACTGGTCGGCGGAACTGGCCGCGGATCGCGGGATCCCGCTGGGCAGGCTCGGCACCGCGGAAGAGGTCGCTTTCCCCATCGTCACGCTGCTTTCGCCGCGTGCCTCCTACGTGACCGGCGCGACGATCGACGTCGGCGGCGGCATCGCTCGTTATGTCTAGAAGGGACGGACCCATGAATCACGGTCACGGAGGCGAGCTTCTCGTTCGCCTGCTGTCCGAAGCCGGAGTGGACACCGCCTTCGGCGTGGTGAGTGTGCACAATCTTCCGCTGGTGGAAGCGGTTTCGCAGCATCTGCGGTTCGTGCCGGTGCGGCACGAGGCGGCCGCGGTGAACGCCGCCGACGGGTACGCCCGGGCCGGCGGCGGCCTCGGCGTCGCGATCACCAGCACCGGCACCGGCGCGGGCAACGCGGCGGGCGCGCTGGTCGAGGCGCTCACAGCGGGCAGCCGCGTGCTGCACGTGACCGGCCAGATCGACTCCGAATTCCTCGGCAGCGGACGCGGCGTCATCCACGAAACGCGCGACCAGATCGGCATGCTGACCGCGATCTCCAAGCACGCGGCCACGATCACGTCGGTCGAGACCGCCGAGGACACCCTGCGCACGGCGATCCGGCACGCGCTGTCGGTGCCAAGCGGCCCGGCGAGCGTCGAATGGCCGATCGATCTGCAGTACTCGCGACACGAGTTCCGCCCCGGCTCGCTGGAGTCGACCCTGATCCCGCCGCCCGACGCCGCTGCGCTCGCGGAAGCCGCCGAATTGCTTGCTACCGCACGCCGTCCGGTGTTCTGGCTCGGCGGGGGAGCGACCGGTGCGCGCGACGAGGTGCGCGCACTCGCGGAACGGCTCGGCGCGGCGGTGTTCACCAGCAACTCCGGCCGCGGCACGGTGCCGGAGAACCACGAACTGGTCGTCGGGAACTTCGCCGCGCACGAGTCGGCCGCGCAACTCCTCGCGGATGCGGACCTGCTCGTCTCGGTCGGCACGCACTTCCGCTCGAACGAAACCAAGCACTACCACTTGGCGCTGCCCGAACGGCACCTGCAGATCGACGTCGACGCCGACGCGCTGGGCCGCGTCTACCCGGCGACCGTCGGAGTGCAAGGCGATGCGGCGGCGGTGCTGAGCGCATTGTCCACTGTGGAATCCAGCACCGAGCCCGGCTGGCGTGACCGCGTCGTCGAGACCCGGAAAGCCGTGCGGGACAACCTGAACGAGGCGATCGGCCCGTACGCGGAGATCTGCGCCGCACTGCGCGACGGCCTCCCGGTCGAGTCCGTGATCGCCCGCGACGTCACCATCCCGTCCAGCCAGTGGGGCAACCGCCTGCTGGACATCCACGACCCACGCACCAACGTGTTCCCGGTCGGCGGCGGCATCGGACAGGGTCTCGCGACCGGCATCGGGGCGGCGCTCGCGACGCCGGACGCGCCGGCCGTGGTGATGGTCGGCGACGGCGGCCTCGCGGTGCACCTCGGCGAACTGTGCACGCTGGCGCAGGAACGGCCGTGGCTCGCGCTGGTCGTGTTCAACGACGGCGGATACGGCGTGCTGCGCAACATGCAGGACCACCACCGCGGCCAGCGTGCCGGGGTCGACCTGTACACGCCGGACTTCGCGCGCATGGCGCAGTCGCTGGACCTGCCGCACGCATTGGTGTCGAAGCCGGGCCAGTTCGCCGACGCGCTGGCGAAGGCGGTGGCCCAACAGGGCCCGTTCGTGATCGAGGTGGACGTGACCGCGCTGCCCGCGACGCCGCGGCCGTTCGTGCCGCCGGTCCCGGTTCCGGAGAGCTGAGGAGACAAGACGTGGGAGGCACCATCGAAGCTGCCGAAGTCCACCAGCACGGGCACGGACCCGCGAACCGCCGCCGCCGGGTGGTGCGGACGTCCGCGCCGCTGCTGGTGCGGCATCCGCCCGGCCGCGTGCGCGGCGCGGTGCTCGTGCTGCACGGGGCCGCCGGGCTCGACGAACCCGTCGAGAACACCTGCCGCACGCTCGCGAGCTGCGGTTACGTGACCGTCGCGCCGCTGTTCTACTACGAGACCGGCGGCCACACCTTCGGCCCGGGCAAGGCGGAGGCCGCGTTCGCCGCACTCGCGCTTCCGGACCTCGAAGCCGACCTCGCCGGCGCGCTCGACTACCTCGGCGCCCGGCTGGGAACGCCGCGCCACCGCGTGGCCGCCGCCGGTTTCGGCTCCGCTGCCCACCTCGCCGAACTGGCCGGCGTCGACATCGCCGCCGCTCTCGGACCCGAGCCGCCACCCTGGCCCGGTACGCCCGGATTCGACCCGCACGCGCCCGATCGGCTCGTGCTGCCCGCCGGACCGTCCGCCGCGGACGACCTGGTCCGGTTCCTGGACGCCGCGCTGCCGGACGCAACGCCCTCAGGTCCGTGACGAAGCCCGCCCCAATGTGGCATTGGGTGCGTCAGACGCACCCAATGTGGCATTCGGTGCGTCACATGCACCCAATGCCACATTGGGGCGCGAACCCCGCTCCCTGCCCGGCCGCGACGGCAGATGCCCAGAGCCGTCTTGATTTCCGGCCGCCTGAACCCCCTACGATCGATTGCACGCTCCGGCTCCGAGGAGGGCCCATGAGTATCGCCGCCACCCCCGAGGTGACCCAGCGGGACATCGCCGCCCGGCTGGAACGGCTCCCGATGTCGCGATGGCAGGTCTCGATCCGCCTGATCATCGGCATCGTCACGTTCTTCGAGGCGTTCGACCAGCTGCTGATCGCCTACACCCTGCCGGTCATCGGCCGCGAATGGCACATGACGACCGCTTCCAGCACCGCGACGCTGACCATCGGCTCGATCGGCATGCTGCTCGGCGCGCTGGCGTCCGGGTGGGCCGCGGACCGGATCGGCCGCGTCAAGGTGATCACGCTGTGCGTCGCCGTCACGGCGCTGTGCAGCCTGGCGATGACGTTGTGCACCGCGCTGCTGCCGTTCCTGATCCTGCGGTTCGTGCAGGGTCTCGCGATCGGCGGTGAAGTGCCGACCGCCGCCGCCTACATCGCGGAGATCAGCCGGGCTCGCCGTCGCGGCCGTTTTGTCTTGATGTACGAGATCGTCTTCCCGGCCGGTCTCGCGGTGGGCGCGCTGGTCGCGGCGTGGGTCATCCCGCACTGGGGCTGGCGTCCGCTGTTCGCGCTGGCCGCCGTCCCGGGCCTGGCCGCGGTGCTGCTGCAGCTGCGGATCCCGGAGTCGCCGCGCTGGCTCGCCGCGCATGGGCACACCGAGAAGGCCGAGCAGACGATGGCGTTGATCGAACGCCGGGTCGAGGAATCCCTTGGCCGTCCGCTGCCGCCGCCCGCCGAGGCCGCTGCGGCACCGGCGGCAGTGCCCACGAAACGCAGTTCGTTCCGCGACCTCTTCGCCGGTCGCTACCGACGGCGCACGCTGATGGTGTGGACGATCTGGTTCGTCGGCTACCTCGCCAACTACGGCATCACCTCGTGGCTGCCGACGCTCTACAAGGGCTCGTTCCACCTCTCGATCGGCCAGGCGCTCTGGTACAGCACGGCCACGTCGGTCGCCGGTCTCGTCGGCTGCCTGATCGCCGCGCTGGTGGTGGACAAGCTCGGCCGCCGGGTCGTGCTGGCCGCGGGACTCGGCGGGACGACCGCGATGCTGGTCGTGCTGGGCGCGCTCGGCGCCGGGACTCCGTTGCAGCTGCTGGTGTGGTCGTCGCTCGCGGCGATGTTCAACTTCGCGGTGAACGTCTGCCTGTACCTGTACACGCCGGAGCTGTACCCGACGCGCAGCCGCGCGCTGGGCGTCAGCCTCGGTGGCGTCATGAACCGGTTCGGCCTGACCCTCGGCCCGATCCTGGTCGGCGCGCTGTACGCGGGAGGCAGCGGGCTCGCCTCGGTGTTCCTGGTGCTCGGCGGGATCTGCTTCGTCGGCGCGCTGGTCGCCGGGTTCTTCGCCGAGGAGACCAAGGGCCGCACGCTCGAAGAGGTTTCGCCGTGACGGATCCGCTCCGCGTGGTCCTGCTCGGCACGGCGGCCGGGCCGTACCCGGCGCCGGGCCGGCAGGGCTGCGCGAACGCGGTGGTGGTCGGCGGGCGCGTCTACCTGGTCGACGCGGGCTACGGGACGCTCGGCAAGTACGTCGCCGCCGGGCTGTCCCCGCGCGACCTGGCCGCGGTGTTCGTGACGCACCTGCATTCCGATCACGTCGCCGAGCTGTTCACGCTTTTCCTGCTCGGCTGGGGACCGGCGAATCAGGGCGTCGTCGATCCGGTTCCGGTCTACGGCCCCGGCCCGGACCCGACCGACCCCGGCCCGCCCGCCGCGGGCACGGCGGGGCTGATCGCGGGCAATCTCGCCGCGTTCGGACAGGACGTCGCGGTGCGGCAGCGGACCAGCGACCGGCCGCGGCTGGCCGGCCTGATCCGCGCCACCGATGTCTCGGTGGCCGGGGAAACCGTTGTGCACGAGGACGATCGGGTGCGCGTGACGGCTCGGGCCGTCCCGCATCCGCCGCTGCACCTGGCGCTGGGCTACCGGTTCGAGACCGAACACGGCGTGGTCGCCTTCTCCGGCGACACCGCCCGCAGCGACGCGGTCGGCGAGCTGGCCGCGGGTGCCGATTTGCTGGTCCACGAAGCGATGGAGCCCGATTTCTACCGCAGCATCGGCTATGCGCCGAAACTGCTGGACTTCCTCGCCGCCTCGCACACGTCCCCAGCGGACGTCGGCCGGGTCGCGGCGGCGGCCGGGGCCAAGCGAGTCGCGCTGTCGCATCTCGGCCCCGCCGACCCCGCCCGCCTCGACGACGAGGGCTGGCTCCGGCGAGTCCGTCCGCACTATTCCGGCCCGGTCGTCGTGGGCCACGATTTGCTTGATCTCGCTGTCTCAAAGACTGTCTAAAAGGAGCTTTCGCTGTGCCGGAAATCGCGATCGTCGGCGGCGGGATCGGCGGCCTGGCCGCCGCTGTCGCCCTGCGGAAGGCCGGATTCTCGCCGGTCGTGCACGAACAGGCGGGCGGATTCGGCCGCGTCGGCGCGGACATCAACCTGACGCCCAACGCCGTCCGCGCCCTCGACGGCCTCGGGGTCGGCGACGAACTGCGCGAAACCGCGGCGCGGCCGAAGTACCGGATCAGCCGCACCTGGGACACCGGCGAGGAGACCTCGCGGCTGCCGATGGGCGACGAGGCCGAACGCCGCTACGGTTCGCCGCAGCTCACGATGCATCGCGCCGATCTGCTCGCCGCGTTGGAACGCGCGCTGCCGGACGGCGTGGTCCACTTGGGACACAAGCTGACCGGACTGTCCACAACGGACTCGGTCGCGCTGGACTTCGGTTCTTCGGCGGCTTCCGCGGACGTCGTGATCGGCGCTGACGGCATCCACTCCGCTGTCCGCACCGCGTTGTTCGGGGCGGAACACCCGGAGTTCACCGGCGTCGTCGCGTACCGCGCGGTGCTGCCCGCGGGTTCGGTGGACGTGCCGAACCTGGACTCCTTCACCAAGTGGTGGGGCCCGGATCCGGACACGCAACTGGTGGTTTTCCCGCTCAACCGCGGCGAGGACGTGTTCGTCTTCGCCACGACCCGGCAAAGCCAGTGGCGGCACGAATCCTGGACCACCCCGGGCGACGTCGACGAACTGCGCGAGGCGTACCGCGGCTTCCATCCCGAGGCTCGCGCGTTGCTGGAGGCGTGCGATTCGGTGCTGCAGTCCGCGCTGTACGTCCGCGATCCGCTGCCGATCTGGTCGTCCGGCCCCGTAACGCTGCTGGGCGACGCGTGCCACCCGATGATGCCGTTCATGGCGCAGGGGGCGGGAATGGCCATTGAGGACAGCGTGGTGCTGTCGCGGGCGCTGGCGGCGTACCCGAACACCGACGTCGCGCTGAAGGCGTACCAGGCGGCCCGGCTGGACCGGACGCGCGAGGTGCAGCTGGCCTCGCGGAACAACAGCTGGCTCAAGCAGAGCGGAACCAGTTCGGCCGCCGCGGACGCGATCTACGGGTACGACGCCTGGCACACTGCGGTGTGATCCAGGTCATAGCTCGGGTTCCGGGTGGCGTGTCTGATCGGGTCGGCTCCGTTCGACGCTTAGGTGAACAGGCACCATCCCGAACCAGGAGCTGATCCCATGCGCACCCTCATCGCCACCGCGTTCGTGTCCCTCGACGGCGTCGTCGAAGCCCCCGGCGGCGAGGCCGGCTACCGGAACGCGGGCTGGACGTTCAAGGACATCGAGTTCGACCCCGCCGCCTACGCGCTCAAGGGCGTCGAGCAGGAGGAGGCGGCCGCGCTGCTGCTCGGCCGCGTCAGCTACGAGGCGTTTTCGCCGGTGTGGCCGGACATGACCGAGGAATTCCCGCACTACAAGGTGATGCCGAAGTACGTCGTGTCGACCACGCTGCGCGACGAGGACCTCGTGACGAACTGGGGCGAAACGACCATCCTCCGCTCGCTCGACGAGGTCGCCGCTTTGAAGGAAACCGAAGGCGGTCCGATCATCGTCAACGGCAGCGCGACGCTCGTCCGCGACCTCACCGACGCGGGCCTGGTCGACCGGCTGAACCTGCTGGTCTTCCCGGTTTTGCTCGGTGCCGGGAAGCGGCTATTCAGCGAGACGGACAAGGCGAAGCAGCCGCTGAAGCTGGTCGAAAGCGAAACCTATGCGAACGGGATTCAGAAGCAGGTTTTCGAATTCGTCCGCTGAGCGTCTGCACGGTGGTCAGGTCACCGGGGTTTCTTTGCCTGGTGCGCCCGCGTCCGACACGCCGCGAATCGTGGCGGCGCGGGTGAACCAGCTGTCGAAGAGGTCGCGGTAGTGCGCGGTGCGCGGGCACGGCACGCTAGGGCGGACCGGGTGCTCACGCCGCTCCCTCGCGGCAGGGTGCTGGCTGGAAGACCTCGACCGGCGACTGCGGGAATCCGAACGATCCGGAGCGGCGACCGGGCGGGGATTCCGCTGTCCGGCAGCACCATCGCCACGAGATCCGGACGCACCGCCGAGTGGTTCTCCGGGGTTCGGCGTTGAAACTAGTCACTGACAAGTCGGTGGCATACTCGAGGGCATGGCCCGTCGTTACCATCACGGCGATCTGCGGCAGGCGGTGCTGACCGCGGCTGTCGAGGTGCTCGGCGACTCCGGTCCGGCCGCGGTCAACCTGCGCGACCTGGCCCGTCGGGTCGGGGTTTCGCACGCTGCCCCGGCGCACCATTTCGGCGACCGGTCCGGGCTGCTCACCGCGGTGGCCGCGCAGGGTTTCGACCTGCTCGCGGACACCCTCGAGGAGCTGCCGCCGTCGTCGGACCTGCTCGAAGCCGGGGTCGCGTACGTGTCGTTCGCGGTCGAGCACCGGGCGCACTTCGAGGTCATGTTCCGCCCGGAGCTGCTCCGCGCCGACGATCCGGACCTGCGGGCCGCGCAGGAGCGCAGCAACCAGGCGATGGACTGGGCGATCGCCGGTTTCCGGGACGGAAGCGTCGATCCGGTGGTCGCCGGCGCGGCGGCCTGGTCGCTCGTGCACGGGTTCGCGACGCTGTGGCTGCAGCGCGCGTTGCCCGCGGCCGTCGGCGACGACGTCGAGGCGGCTGCGCGCGCGGTGGCGGAATTGCTTGTCCGGGGCGCGAATCCCTAGCCGGCCGTCCGTTCCGGGAGGAGTCGCTCGACGGTGCGGCGGGCGGTGTCCGCGGCTGCGTGGTCGCCGAGCCGCAGTGCGATATTCGCGGCGGTGAGCACCGCGTCGATCTGGAAAGCGGTGCTCTCGGCGTCGATTTCCGCGATGTGCCGCAGTTCCCCGGCGAGCAGGTCGCGCCAGGCTTGCTGCTGGCGCGCGAGAAGATCCCGCACCGGGCCCGGTTTGCTGTCGAAGACCGGGAGATTCGCCGCCCAGAAACAACCGCCCGGGAAAAGCGGTTTCCTGGCGTAATCAAGCCACCGCTCGATCAACGCGGTCAGTCGCGCGATGCCCGGCGGCTGGTCCGCGGCGGGGCGGAGCACGGCCTCGGCGAAGAGTTCGCGCGCGCCCTCGATGACTGCGAGCTGAAGGTTTTCCTTCGTGCCGAACAGGGTTTGGATGCCCGCCTTGCTGATCCCGAGGTCGGTGGCGAGCCTGCCGAAACTCAGGCCGTCGAGCCCGTCCGCCGACGCGACGTCGACCGCGTGCCGGACGACCGTCTGCCGGGATCGTGCCCCGCGCAGCAACCGCCCGTCCTGTTCGCCTTCGCTCACCGGAAGCATCCTGCCACAGGCTCTTGTCAATAAATACGTACGACCGTATGTTTGGTTCATGGCCGACTCATGGATGGTTGAACTGGCCCGCGGGCTGGCCGTGGCGAAGAGCCGCCGGGACGTGCCCGCCGCGCTTCGGCTGATGCACCCCGGGATGCTGCTGGAGACGCCGGCCTTCGGCACGAAAGCGCGCGGGCTCGCGGAGAACGAGCGGGCGCTGACCCGGTTCTTCGCGTCGTTCCCGGACTACGAGGTCGCGCTGCACGGCCACGCGGAGAACGACGAGACCCTGGTCTGCTGGGGAACGGCGCGGATGACGATGACCGGGGAGCGGTTCGGGGTCCGTCCCGGCGGCATCAGGGCCGAGCTGCCGGTGGTCATCCAGTTCTCGTTCCAGGACCGGCTCATCGCGGGCGAACGGTTCTTCTTCGACCTGGCGGAGTTGTGCGCGCAGTCGGGCGTCTCGACGGACGCGGTCCGGCGCACCCTGTTCGGAGTCGCGGCATGAACCTCGACGCGCGGGTGCGGGACGTCGGCGAGGTCGCCACCCGGTACTTGTTCGACGTGGTCGTGGACCTGAGCCCGCGGGTGGAATTCGGGGACGGGCGGGTGTTTTTCGCTTCCGCCGGCGGAACCTTCCACGGGCCGCGGCTGCACGGCGAAGTGCTTCCGGGCGGCGGCGACTGGGCGGTGTTCCGGCCGGACGGGACGATGACGCTGGACGTCCGGCTCGCGCTGCGCACCCACGACGGCGCGTTGCTGCACCTGACCTACCGCGGCCGCCGTACCGCCTCGGGCGCGTACTTCCGGACGAATCCGCTGTTCGAAACCGGGGCGGAGCAGTACGCGTGGCTCAACGACGTCGTCGGCGTGGGGTCGGGCTATCTGGTGGACGGCGGGGTCGCTTACCGGATCGCCGAGGTCTTGTAGCGGCGCGGGCCGGTGAGCTTCGTCAACGCCGTGCTCCCGCGCGTCGTCTCGGCGGCGCGCGCGGCCCGGTGCCATCCTGGGAGGCATGACCCACTACGCACTCACCCAGTCCGTGGCGATCGCGACCGATCTCGAGGCCAAGGGATTCCTCGGCACGGTCGGCAAGATCGCGGCCGCCACGATCATTTTCTTCGTCGCGATCGGCCTGATCGTCGGGCTGATCCTCGGGTACTTCATCGGCCGTTCGGTCGGACGGCGCCAGGGCAGCGGCGGCTGATCGGGTTAACCCGGCTGTCCGGAACGGGACAGAACCGCGCGCGGGCCTTCACCGGCGCCCGCGCGAGTTCTTATCCTGGGCGGAAATTCACCCAGGCGAGGGGACGAGTCCATGCGGACCGTGCTCGTAGTGCTGCTCGTGTTCGCCTCGTTGACCGTCCCGCGCGCGGCCGCTGCCGTGTGCGCGCTTTCCTGTGACACGCTCGATCCGTCGCGGGCCGCGCAAGAGACGTTTCCCTTGCCGGACAAGGACATCAACGGCCGGGTGCTGCGACTGCACGTCTCCGATTCCGACGGGATGGCCTGGGCCAGCATCGACAACGGCCGCACCGGCGACGCGGTCTGGCTCGACCGGTCCTGGGACGGCGGCGCCACCTGGGACGGCCTGCTGGGCAAAGCGAGCATTCCGGACACCTGGACCGGCACCCGCACGCTCATGTACAACCTCGCCGATCCCGTCGGCCACCGCCGCGGCCTGCTCCGTGCCTGCGGCGACGCGCAAGCGGTCGCGTGCACAGCCTGGATCTACCCGACCGTCTGCGACACCGCCTGCGACGGTTCGGCGCCTGGTGCCGGCGACAACCAGCCGGTGGCACCCGCGACAATCTTCGGCCGCTCCGTCCGGCTGCACTTCGACGACCGCGGCATGGCCTGGGCCGGCCTCGATTCCGGCGGCCCCGGCGACGAGATCTGGCTGGACCGTTCTTGGGACGCGGGCGCGACCTGGCCAGACGGCTCGTCGCTCGGCCGCACGAGCGTCCCCTCCGGTGCGACCGCGACACAGACCGCGACCTTCGCCGCTCGAGATCCACGCGGACGGATGAACGGCGGCGCCGTTCGGGCGTGCGGCCGGGAATCCGCGCACCAGGAGGGCGCCTGCACCGCGTGGGCACGTCCAGCTCAGTCTCGGGTCGCCGCTGGTGCCGACGCTTTGCTGTGGTCCCAAGACGTTTACCGCGCCTGGTGGCCGTCGAGCTGGTGGAACTCGGCGGTCGCGGTGACCGCACTGGCGGATTCCGGGGTCTCCGGCCTGGATCCGGTCCTGGCGCGGGTCTTCGACGTGAACCGCTCCGCCTTCCCCGCCGGAGCACGCAGTTCCGACCCGATCGACGGCGACTTCATCAGCCGGGCCGTCGACGACACCGCGTGGTGGGGCCTGGCGTGGCTCGCGGCGTACGACCGTACGCACGATGCGCGCTATCTCGCCGAAGCCACGAAAATCGCCGACTATGTACACGGTTTCTGGGATCCCGGCACCTGTGGCGGGGGAGTGTGGTGGGATCGGGAACGGACGTACAAGAACGCCGTCACCAGCGGTCTCTATCTCCGCCTCGCCGCTGCCCTGCACCGCCGCCTGGACGGTGACACCGAATGGCTGGCCCGTGCTCGTGAAGCTGGGGATTGGTACCTGCGGAGCGGTCTGATCAACTCGGCTGGCCTGGTCAACGACGGTCTCACCTCGGGGTGCGCGAACAACGGACAGACCGTCTGGACCTACAACCAGGGCCTGGCCATCGGCGGCTTCACCGAGCTCTGGCGGGCGACCGGTGATCAGTCCTATATGGACGCCGCCCGTCGGCTGGCGGACGCGGCGATGACTGGCCTCACCTCGGGTGGAGTGCTGGTGGAATCGTGTGACACCGGTTCGTGTGATGACAATCAGAAGCAGTTCAAGGGCGTTTTCATGCGGTACTTCGGTGATCTCGCCTCGGCTGCCGGATCCTCGGTGTATCAGGATTTCGTGCGACAGCAAGCGGATTCGGTGTGGTCGCGGGATCGGGACTCGCTGAACCGGATCGGTGAGCGGTGGGCCGGCGGTGCGTCGAACGCGGTGGATTGGCGGACTCAGGCTTCGGGGCTGGAGGCGTTGATCGCTGCCGCTGCGCGGTAGGTTCCGTTGCGCCACACGCGCTGGATGTCGAGGGTGTCGTCGATGGTGACCGTCGGGTCGCCGGTGACCATCGTGAGGTCCGCGCGGAGACCGGGTTTGATCCGGCCGCGGTCGGTCAGTCCGAAGCGCTTCGCCGGGATGGATGTCGCTGCTCGCAGAGCTTCCGTCGGGGTGAATCCCGCCTTGGTGAGGAGCTGCAACTCGCCGTGCAGGCTGGCGCCGTGCGCCATTCCCGGCGCACCGAGATGCGCCGCGTCCGTGCCCACGAGGAGGTCGACCCCGGCTTCCCTCAGCGCGGCTAGTGTTTCCAGCGCATAGTCGAAGTGCTTGCGGGGACTGGTGCTCATCGTGCCGGAAAGATTCTCTCGCCACTCCGGCGTCAGCTTGGGGTAAACCCGCTGATCCTCGGCGAGTCGGCGACCGACCGGCTCACCGGTGATCGACGCGAGCACTGTCAAGGTGGGAATCACGAAGATGTTGCTGGCAGCGATCTTCTCGACCAATCGTGCAGTGTGCGGCCTGTCGGCGAAGAGATGAGTGAGCCCGTCGACTCCCGCGTCGACAACCTGTTCCACCGTCTCGACGGTCATCGCGTGCGCCAACACCATTTTCCCGCGCCGGTGGCTTTCGCGGACCGTCGCCTCGACCAGTTCGGGAGCGAGGCGGGGCAGGGTTTCGCTCCCGAACAGCCGGCCGTCCTCGACCAGGACTTTGAGATAGTCGGCCCCCTCGGCGATCCTGGCCTCGACAAACGCCGCCACCTCATCCGCCCGGGCCGCCGTCGGCCACGGCGGGTCGCCTTCGCCTTTCCGCAGCTGATGCGGATGCCCGCCTTCGGGAGTGAGCCCGATGGAGGGAGAACGCACGTCGGCGAGATTATTCGAGGCTGCGGTGCGGCGGCGCAACGGAATCATCTGCTCCGGCATGGAGAGCATGTCGAGTTCGGTGGTGACGCCGAACGTCAGCGCCTGCCGGAGCGACTGCGCGTCGGTGTGCGTGTGCGCGTCGATAAGGCCGGGGAGGAGGGTGGCCCCGGTGCCGTCGATGAGCTCGACCCCGTCGGGACGGTTGCCTCCGATGCTGGCGATCCTTCCGTCGGCGACCTCGACGTCCACGATCCCGAGCGAGTTCTCGCCGTCGAAGACGCGTGCGCCAGTGATGACGAAGTGATCCACGGAGACTCCCGGCAGGTCGTGCGGCGGTGACTCCGGAACCGTAAGCGGCGGTGGTTTTGGTGCCAAGGAGGCACTTTTCGGGTAGCTGGTGAGATCGAGGTAACCGGGTGTGCGAAGGTCCGGGGGCGGCTGGAAGCGAGCTGCCTCTGCTCGGCGGTGCCCGCGCAGGGTGACGCGAGCGCCTGCTGCGGTCGCGTCACCCTTGGTGCCGAGAGGCGATGCCGAAGCTGCCGGGGGCATGGAAGACCCGGACGTCCCGCCGGAACGCCCGGGCCGGTCAAGGGCCAGTCAGCGGCCGGTCAGGAAGGCGTGTTCCACTTCTGGTCAGCGGATCCCGTGCAGTCGCGCAGCGCGAGGCGAGTGCCTTCGGCTGTCGCGCCGTCCTTGGTGCCCAGGCAGCGGCCCGAAGCGGGGTTCAGGATGGTGCCGTCGCCGCGGATTTGCCAGTTCTGCGCGGCGGAACCGTCGCAATCCCACAGTTCGGCGAGGTCGCCGGAGGTGCGCAGGCACTTGTCCAGCGAACGGAGCGTTCCGTCGCGGATCGTCCATTGCTGGGCGCTCGTGTAGTCGCATCCCCACAATTGCACTGCGGTTCCGTTGTCCCGCCCGGAAAACGCGACGTCCACGCAACGGTTTTCCGCGCCGGTGATGGTGCCGACGGCATAGGGGCGGTCGCCGCGGATGAGGAAATCGTTGTTGGCTACATTCCAATGCGTGGCGAGGTAGGTGCCGCCCGGCGGACGGGTGTTGAAGTAGTCGTCGCCGTTGCAGTCTATTTGGTTTTCCGGCGCGCCGGGGCACGATTTCACGAGATGTCCCGGCGGATTCGGCAATCCGCCGTCGTCGTAGCACATGATGTCTTCGTCGTCCCAGCAATGACCGTTCCGCGACGCGTGCGGGGCGCTCGAGTTCACCGCGCCGAGGGTGTGCAGCAGTTCGTGCCCGCTCGCCTGCCAGGACCAGCATCCGGTGCCGACTGTCGCGTAATGCGGGCCGTTGTTGTACTGGTTGTCCGCGCCGGGACGGTCGTCTCCGCCGCTGCCGAAAGCCAGTCCGCAGCCGTCTTTATCGTACCAGACCAGGTACTTCCGGTCGGTGCGGCGGTAGCCTTGCTCCCCGATGGCCCCCGCGATCGCCTGCGGGTCGGTCATCCTCGCCGGGTCGATCGCGACGTCGTCGATCGTGGCGCGGCAGTTCGCGTCGGTCGCGAACCGCACGTGGCGGATTTCGCCGCCCAGCCGCAGTCCCGCCTCGACGAAATCGTCGTCGATCCGGTCGGCGAAAGTGCGGAACTGCTCGGCCAATTGGTCGTGCCGGTCCGGCTGGTCGGTCGCGTGCACGTAGACTGCCTGGACGCGTTTTCCGCTCTGGCCGTCCCCGTCGCACGGGGTGGAATGGGGGACCGTCTGGGAAGCGGTGGCCGGCGCGGAAATAGCCAAGGATCCGGCCAGCACTGCGGCCGCGATCGCCGCGGCGCGAGTTCTTTTTCTCACGGGATTCCGCCCTTCCTCGGAAAATCCACTGTGGAATGCCGGATGATCGCGGAGGAAGTGAGCTTCGAAGACGATTCCGCTGCCCGGCGTGATTGCCAGCGTAAAGACGGTCGGTGATTCGTCAACCGGGCCGAGGCCGCTTGACCGGTTTTCTGTCTCGCCGGGGCGCCGGACGCGGTGCACGCGGGCATTCCCGGGGTCCGCGCGGGCATTTCCGGAGTGCGGTATGCGGGAATCGACGGCACGGAGGGTTCAGTGCTCTCCCACCGCGGCGGTGACCCGGTGCCCCGCGCGATCCACGGCGGCCCGGTGCGCGGCGGCGTTGCCGTGCGCTGAGGTCACGCGTCCGTGAGGGGAACCCTGAGGGAATCAGAGTCCCTCAGGGTTCCCCTCACGGACCTCAAGACCCGGCCACATGGTGATAAAGCGGGCATCTCGGCACCGTTGGTGTCCTTTGTGGACGGTCGCGGATGCGGGCTGCGCGGCTCAAGTCCCGGGCATTGCGCTCGCTCAACCCCGAGAAGCCCCGCTGACCAGTCGCCCGTCCAGCCGCCCTCGTCACCCGTCACAACCGCTCAACCTCGGCAAACACCTCTTGCCCGCCTGCCATGCGTGATGTATACATCTTGTCCATGAGCAGTGTACGACAGGCTGGGCGGGCCGGGTCCGCGCAGGACGTCACCTACCGGTTCCTCAAGCAGCGCATCGCCGAGCTTCCGCGCGACGGCGGGACTTTCCTCACCGAATCGGAGGTCGCCGAGGCGGCCGGGACGTCCCGTACTCCGGTGCGGGAGGCTCTGCTGCGGCTCGAGGCCGAGGGGTTCCTCGAGATCGTGCCGAAGAAGGGCGCGTTCGTGCCGCCGATCTCCGACGCGGAGGTGCGGGCGGTGATGGAGGCGCGCGAGCTCGTCGAGGACTCGTGCGTCCGCAAGCTCGCCGAGCGCGTCGACGGGGCCTTCCTCGCCGAGCTGGACGACATTCTCGCGAAGCAGCGCGAAGTGGTCGACGAGCCGGTGCGGTTCATCGAGTTCGACCGCGCGTTCCACCGGGCGATCGTGCGGCGGGCGGGGAATCCGGTGCTGGCCGAGTTCTACGAATCGTTGCGGGACCGGCAGGTCCGGATGGGGTTGCGCGCGGTCGCGGGCAGTGAGACCCGCGCCGAAACAGTGCTGGCTGAGCACGCGGCGATCGTCGAAGCATTGCGTGGCGGCGAGCCGTCGGCGGCGGGAGAAGCGCTGGCGAAGCATTTGTCCAGCACGATGACGGCGTTGCGGGTCGAGGAGCGGCTGTGAAGGTCGCGCTGGTGCAGCTGGCCAGCCCGCCGGACGAAACAGCCGCGGACCGCCGGGTGCGGGCCGGGCAGCTGGTGGAGTCGGCGCGCGGGGCCGAGCTGGTCGTGCTGCCGGAGTTGTGGGCTGCCGGGTATTTCTCGTTCGACGCGTATCCGGACGAGGCGGAAACCCTCGACGGGCCGACGGTGGCGGCGGGGCGCGAGTGGGCGCGCGGCCTGGGTGCGTACGTGCATCTCGGCAGTCTGGTGGAGCGGGACGCGGCGGGACGGCTGTTCAATACCGCGGTGTTGCTCGCGCCGGACGGCACGATCGCGCATACCTATCGCAAGGTGCACGTCTTCGGGTATGCCTCGCGCGAGGCGGAATTGCTCACTCCGGGGGACAGCCTCAGCGTCGCGGAAACGGAACTCGGGCCGATCGGCGCGACGACCTGTTACGACCTGCGGTTTCCCGAGTTGTGGCGCGGCCTCGTGGACCGCGGCGCGAAGACGGTCGTGGTTCCGGCCGCGTGGCCGGCGGCGCGGCGCGAGCACTGGCGGATGTTCACCTCGTGCCGTGCGGTGGAAGAGCAGGTCGTGGTGATCGCGGTGAACGCGGCCGGCACGCAGCGCGGCGGCGTCGAACTGGCCGGTACCAGCCGGATCGTCGATCCGTGGGGCACGGTACTGGCGGAGGCGGGCGGCGGAGAGGAAGTGCTGCGCTGCGAAATCGATCAATCCATTGTGGACACGGTGCGGGCGGAGTTCCCGGTGCTGGCCGATCGGCGGTGGCCGGTGTCCACAGCAGACTTCACGGGAGCGGGAGTATGACCACGATTGTGCTGCACGTCGCGGGAACCGGGGAGGAACTGGCGTTCGCTCCGGCGCGGCTGGTGGTGGCCGGGTACACCGGGAGCGACGAGGCCGCGGTCGAGGAGCACATCGCCGAACTGGCGGCGATCGGCGTGCCGCGGCCGGAATCGGTGCCCGCGTTCTATCACCTGGACCCGGAATTGCTGACGACCGAGCCGGTGGTCGGCGTGCGCGCGCCGGGGACGTCCGGCGAGGTCGAGCCGGTGCTGATCCGGCATCAGGGGAGGTACTTCCTCGGGGTCGGGTCCGATCACACCGACCGCGACCTGGAGCGGGACGGGGTCGCACTGTCCAAGGCGGCCTGTCCGAAACCGCTCGGGGAAGTGGTCGCCGAACTCGGTTCCGAAGTGTCCGTTCCGGACTGGGACCACGTGGTCGCGGACTCCAGTGTGGACGGTTGCCCGTATCAGAAGGGGGAACTGGCCGCGCTGCGGCACCCGGCGGATCTGCTCGACCGGCTCGGTCCGGTCGACGGCGATTTCGCGCTGTACTGCGGCACGTTGCCGCTGCTCGGCGGCGAGTTCGCCTATGGCGCGTACTGGCGCGTCCACCTGGAACTGCCCGGCGGTCCGACCCTGACCCACGCGTACGAAACGAAACAGAGGAGCGAGTGATGCGCAGCGGAGCCGACTATCTGGCCGCACTGAAAGGCCCCCGGCGGATCTACCTCGACGGCGCGCCGGTCGAGGACGTGGCCCACCACCCGGCGTTCGCGCCGATCGCGAAGACCATCGCGGAACTGTTCGACCTCGCGGCCGACCCGGAGTCCGGCATCTCGGTCACCGACGAGACGACCGGGGCAGGCGTGAACCGGCTCTTCACGCCGCCGCGCAGCCGCGAAGACCTGAAGGCGTACCGCGAAGCGGCGACCACCTGGGCGCGGCACACCCACGGCTGGGTCGGCCGCAGCCCGGACCACGTCGGCGCGTTCGTCGCGGCGTTTTCCGCGCACCCGGAGGCGTTTTCGCAAGGCGAGCGGGACTTTTCCGCCAACATCGCCGCGTACCACAAGCGGGTGCTGGAGGAGAATCTGTACGTCTCCTACGCGATCATTCCGCCGCAGGTTTCGCGAGCGACCACCGCGCACGCCTGGGAAGGCGACCTGATCCAGGCAGGCGTCGCGGAAGAGCGCGAGGACGGCATCGTGATCCGTGGCGCGCAGATGCTCGCGACCGGCGGTGCGGTGGCCGACGAGATCTTCGTGTCCTGCATCAAGCCACTCGGCCCGGAGGACGCTGACTTCGCGCTCGGCTTCGCGGTTCCCGTTGACGCAGAAGGGCTTAAGCTCTACTGCCGTCGTCCGTATGCGCCGGCGGCCACGAGTGAATACGACTACCCGCTCACCTCGCGCTATGACGAAACCGATGCGCTGGTGGTTTTCGACGACGTCTTCATTCCGTGGGACCGGGTGTTCGTCTACCGCGATGTCGCCGGATTGCGCCGGCAGTTCTTCGACACCGGTGCGCACGTGTTCGGCAACTGGCAGGCGCAGATCCGGTTCATGGTGAAGACGCAGTTCATCGCCGGGCTGGCGCGCAAGGTCGCGGCGGTCAACGGAGTCGACAAGTTCCCCGGTGTGGTCGAAAAACTCGGCGAGCTGGCGAGCCTCGCGTCCATTGTGGAGTCGGCGGTCCTGGCCGCGGAATACACCGCGGAACCGGACGGCAACGGCATGTGGCGGCCCGGCTCCCGTGCGGTGTACGGCGCGATGGGGCTGCAGGCCGAGCTGTACCCGCGGCTGCTGGCGATCCTGCGCGACCTGGTCGGCGGCGGGGTGCTGCAGGTGCCCTCCAGCGTCGCGGACCTGACGAACCCGGAGACCCGCGCCGATATCGACAAATACATTCACAGCCCGTCCGCGCCCGCGGAGGAGCGGGTGAAGCTGTTCAAGCTCGCCTGGGACGTCGTCGGCAGCGAATTCGCCGGACGCCACCACCAGTACGAGATGTTCTACGCCGGCGCGCCGTTCGTGGTGAAGGGTTACGCCTACCGCAACTACGGTTTCGACGGCGCGCTCAGCGACATCGACGCCTTCCTCTCCAGCTACGACCTCGACGGAGCGATCACCCGATGAAAAAACCGGAACACGAATTCTTCTCGGTGACAGACGTCGCTTTCACGGTGTGCCCCGGCGACGACCCGAAGATCACCGAGCGGATCCTCGCCAAGGACCCGGAAACCGGCGTCGCCACGCGGATCCTGCGCTACGAACCGGGTGCCGATTCGACGCCGATGGGTGTGCAGAAACACGATTTCTGGGAGGAGGTCTACATTCTCGAGGGCTCGTTCACCGACCTCACGCTCGGCCGGACGTTCACCGCGGGGATGTACGCCTGCCGTCCGCCGGGCATGCCGCACGGCCCGTGGCGGACCGACGAGGGGGTCGTCACGTTCGAGGTCCGCTACCCCGCCTGAACCCGCTCGTGCGTGGCTGTGCCGGCGCTGACCGGCACAGCCGCTCACGAGCCCCCTGCGCAAGGAGAACGCCCATGCTCACCACTTCGTCGACTTCCTCGGCCGAGGTCGACCCGATGACGATGCGCCGCACGATGGGGCGTTTCGCCACCGGCGTCGCGGTGGTCACCACCCGGGCGGCGGGGGTGCCGCACGGGATGACCGTCAACTCGCTGACGTCGGTTTCGCTCGACCCGCCGCTGCTGCTGGTGTGCCTGACGACCGGCGCGCGCAGCACCGACGCGGTCGTCGAGGCGGGCCGGTTCGCGGTCAACATCCTGTCCGCGCGGCAGGAACAGCTCGCGCTCCGCTTCGCCCGCCGCGGCGAGGACCACTTCGCCGGGCTGGAGGTGACTGAGGGCCGCCACCGCGTGCCGGTGATCCCGGACGCCTTCGCGCACCTCGAATGCGACGTCGAACGGCATCTGATCGCCGGCGACCACGTGGTCGTGTTCGGGCACGTGCGCAGCGTGTGCGAGCGCGACGGCGAACCGCTGGCGTTCCACGGCGGACGGTTCGCGGATCTCGCCGACCGGGCCAACGAGCCCGTGCACTGGTTCTTCTGAGGCAGTTCCCAGGGGGAACACGCCTCGGTGGCTGCGCCAACAGCCACCGAGGCTTCCGGCATCAGCACTTCATCCGCGTCACGGACCCTCCGACCACAGGAGCCGAAATGGCCGATACCTCTCGCGAACGTAACAGAAAACGCCCGCACACGCGGCTGGGGGTGGTGGCGGCGTCGAGTCTCGCCGGCACCGCCGTCGAATGGTACGACTTCTTTCTGTACGGCACCGCGTCCACTTTGGTCTTCAATAAACTGTATTTCCCTTCGCACGACCCCTTGGTCGGCACGGTTCTCGCTTTCGCCACTTATGCGGTCGGCTTCCTCGCCCGGCCGCTGGGCGCGGTGGTGCTCGGCCACCTCGGCGACCGAAAGGGACGGCGATCGACGCTCATCGCCAGTCTGCTGCTGATGGGTGCTTCGACGTTTTTGATCGCTCTGTTGCCCACTTACGAGGCGGTCGGTGTGCTTGCGCCGCTGCTGCTCGTCGTTTGCCGCCTGGTGCAAGGGTTTGCGCTCGGCGGCGAATGGGGCGGAGCGGTGCTGCTGGTGTCCGAGCATGGCGACAGCGCGCGTCGGGCTTTCTGGTCTTCTTGGCCGAATGTCGGGCCGCCGCTGGGAAATCTGCTCGCTGCCGGTGTGCTGGCGGTGCTCGGCGGGGTGATGCCATCGGCTGAGTTCCTGTCGTGGGGCTGGCGGATCGCGTTCGGGTTGTCCGCGGTGCTGGTCTTGATCGGGTTGTGGCTGCGGCTTTATGTCGCGGAGACGCCGTTGTTCAAGGACGCTCCGAAGCCCAAGGGGCTGCCTGCCGGTGTCGTGATCCGCAAGCATTGGCGCAGTGTGCTTCTCGCTGCGGCGACGCGTTTCGGGGAGAATGCCGGGTTCTATCTGTTCTCGTTGTTCGTCATCACTTACGTCACGACTGTGCTCAAAATGGACAGTTCGGTCGGGTTGACGGCGGTGCTGGTCGGACAGGCGTGCGCGGTGGTGACGATCCCGCTGTTCGCCCTGCTGGCCGACCGGATCGGGCGGCGGCCGATCTACGTGGTGGCTTCGGTGGCGACGATCGTCTGGGCGTTCGTGTTCTTCGCGCTGGTCGACACACGGAGTCCTGGGCTGATCACAGTCGCGGTGGCTGGCGGGTTGCTGATCTTCGCCGCGTACAGCTCCGTGATCGGGGCGTTCTTCGCGGAGTTGTTCCCGACTGAGGTGCGGTACTCCGGGGTTTCGCTGGCCTACAACCTGGCGTCGGTGCTGGCGGGCTCGCTCGCGCCGATCATCGCGATCGGGTTGTACGCCAAGTTCGGTACCGGCTATGCGATCGGGGTCTATTTGGCGGTGATGGGCTTGATCTCGCTCGTGGCTTCGTTGCTGGCCAAGGAGACGAAGTCGGTGGATCTCGGTTCGGTGGCAGAGAAGGAGCAAGTCCGTGCACCCGTTGAATGAGTACTTGGACGCTTACGCTCGTGGCGAAGGGGACCTTCTCCACGGCGAGGCCGTCGCAGACCTGCCCGCCCACCTGTCCTGAAGTTCGTGAGGGGAACCCTGAGGGAATCAGATTCCCTCAGGGTTCCCCTCACGGACGTTCCGCGAGCCGGTAGCCGGAGCCGTGGGGGACCAGGCGGCCGCCGGTGGGCGGGGCGAAATGCGTGCCCAGCACGAGAGCGCCCGAATCGGCTAGCTCGGCCAAGAGGCGACGGCGGGTCTTCTCGGATTCCGCCGGGTCGATGTCCACCGAAGCACCGATCTCCGGATGCGCGAACTGCACCGGATGGTGCACCGCGTCCCCAGTGATCAGCGCGGTTTCGCCGGAGCTGGTCAGCTCGATCGAGACGTGCCCGGGGGTGTGGCCGGGCGTCGGCAGCAACCGCACGCCGGACACGATTTCCATCCCGTCGGCGGGGACGTCGACCAGGTCCAGCAGCCCCGCACGCTGTACCGGCAGCACGGAATCCTCGAACATCTGCCGCCGCGGCCCGTCCATCTCGTAGGCCGCCCAGAACTCCCGTTCGGCGCGGGAGGTGACGTGCCGGGCGGAGGCGAACGTCGGCACCCACTCGCCGTCCTCCTCTCGGGTGTTCCAGCCGACGTGGTCGGTGTGCAGGTGGGTGAGCAGCACCAGATCGACCTCGTCCGGCGCGAACCCGGCGGCGGTCAGCGCGTCCAGGTACCCGGTGTCGAGGTCGTTCCACGCCGGGTTGGCGCGGGTTTTCCCGTTGCCGACGCCGGTGTCCACGAGGATCTTCATCCCGTCCTTCTCGAACGCGAAACTGTGGCTGTGCAAGCGAATCGCGCCGCCGTCGGCGAAATCCGGATGCAACCAGTCTTCGCCGGAGACGACCTCGGCCGTCGCGCCGGGAAGCAGCCACGGCCCGGTCGCGGCGGGGAATTCGATCTCGTCGACCCGATGGACCGTGACCTCGCCGATGGTCCAAGACATGAGCCCTCCTTAACGCAACAGGTTTGCTTTAAGCGACGGTAGCCGCTACCGTCGCTTAAAGCAAACACTTAGCTTTTAGGAGTCCTCGTGCCCGACCTGACCCCCGCCGAGGCCGCGCATCTCGCTGCCCGGGCCGGATTGCCGCTGAAGGCAGCCAGACATGCCACCGTGGCCGCCGTCGCCAACCACATCCACTCCGTGGTGTCCGTCCTGCGCGACCTGGATTTCGGCGACACCGCACCGGCTTCCACCTATCGCGCGGAGGAGGACGTCCGTGTCGCTGGCTGACCTCACCCTCGCCGAAGCCTCCGCCGCGATCCGTGACCGGCGGGTGTCGCCAACAGAGCTGGTCGAGGACGTACTGACCCGCATCGACGAGGTAGAACCCAGGCTGCACGCGTATGTCTCAGTGGACGCAGAGCGGGCCCGTGCCGAAGCCGCGGCACTCGGCCAGATCCGCAGCCCGCTGCACGGCATCCCCATGGGCCTGAAGGACCTGATCGACGTCGCCGGAACCGCGACCACCGCCAGTTCCCAGGTCCGCGCCGGACACCGCGCCGAGAAAGACAGCACCGTCGCCGCCCGGCTCAAGGCCGCCGGAGCGGTCCTCCTCGGCAAAACCCACACGCACGAATTCGCTTACGGCCTCACGACTCCGCAGACGCACAACGCCCGCAACCCGTCCCGCGTGGCCGGGGGATCCAGCGGCGGCTCAGCAGTAGCCGTCGCCGCCGGTGCCGCGATGTTCGCGCTGGGCACCGACACCGGCGGCTCGATCCGTGTCCCCGCCGCGCTGAACGGAGTCGTGGGCCTCAAACCGACGTACGGCCTCATCCCGCGAAACGGCGTGACGTCGCTGTCCTGGTCGCTGGACCACGTCGGCCCGATCACCCGCACCGTCGAGGACGCCGCGCTCGTGCTGTCCGTCCTCATCGGACAGTCATTCCCGACCGGCGAGGACCTGACCGGACTACGCGTCGGAATCCCCGGCAACTACTACTTCGACCGCATCGACCCGGTGGTGGAAGCCGCGGTCCGCGAGGCCATCGACCACCTTTCCGAACTCGGGGCCGAACTGGTCGACGTCGAAATCCCGATGACCCGCTACCTCCAGGCAACGCACTGGGGCTTGATGGTCCCCGAAGCCACGGCGTATCACGAACGAAGCCTGCGAGCCGTGCCCGACCAGTACGCCGCTGACGTCCGTGTCCTGCTCGAAGCCGGCGAGCTGATGAGCGCGGGGGACTACCTGCGCGCCCAACGCGCCCGCACCCTCATGCGCGAAGAATGGACGCAGCTGTTCGAAAAGATCGACGTCCTCGCCGCACCGACCGTCCCGATGACCGCCGTCCCAGCCGGACAGGAGACGATCAACTGGTCCGACGGCACCGTCGAAGCGGTCTCGGACGCGTATGTACGGCTGTCGGCCCCCGCGAACATCACCGGCGCGCCAGCGTTGACCCTCCCGATCGGCGACGACCCGGACGGGATGCCAATCGGCCTGCAACTGCTCGCCCGACCGCACGGCGAACCGGTGCTGCTGCGGACCGGCCACGCCCTGGAACGGACGCGGCTTAAAGTGGCAAGGTGAGCCAGAAGCGGATGGTGCGTCCGGGCGGGCGCAGTGCGCGAGTCCAGGAATCGGTGCACGCCGCCGTCCGCGACCTGATCGCCGAAGCTGGCCGGGACGCGCTGACCGTGCCCCAGGTCGCCGCGCGCGCGGGCGTCACGCCGTCGACGGTCTACCGACGGTGGGGAGACCTGCAGGAACTCCTGTCGGACGTCGCGGTCGAGCGGCTGCGCCCGGAAGCGCCGCCCGAGGACCACGGTTCGCTGGCGGAGGACTTGGCGGCGTGGACCGAACTGTTCCTGGACGAGATGTCGTCGCCCGCCGGCCGGGCCTACATCCGCGACGCGCTGCTCGGCGACCCGGACGGGAGCAACGCCGGACAGTGCTCGGCTTACGCCGCTGACCAGGTCGAAGTAGTCCTGGCGAGGGCGGTGGCCCGCGGCGAGGCGGCTCCTTCGGCGGAAGCGGTGATGGACCGGGTGGTGGCGCCGATCATGTACCGGATCCTGTTCCGTCCGGACGGTCTCGACGCCGCCTACGCCCGCCGGTTGGCCGCTGAGGTGCTGGCTTAGAACCAGTGCACGCAGTGCGGCGCACGATCGGACCGGAACAGCAGATCCGCCCGTCCGGCCGCCTCTCCGTGGTGCGCCCGGACATGCCCGGCCCGGACCAGCACGCTCGGCAGGGTCCCGCCGAGGTAGACCGACCCCAGATCGCTCACATCCAGGGACAGGTCAGGCGCGAGATCCGTCCGCGTGCACTCGGCCTTCCCGTCCCGCACCGTCAGCAGATACCGGCCGTCCTGGTCGAGGAACGGGTCGGTCACGTCGAGGACCAGCGAACCGTCCGTGAACCAGCCACGCGCGGTCAGCGCGCGCGGGACGTCCAGGATCCGCACCCACAGCCAGTCCGTCCCCCTCGGCTCGGCCGCGCGCAGGTCCGCCAGCTGCCAGCGCAGCGGGTTCCCCGGCGGGAGGTGCTTGAACTCGATCTTCTTGACCAGGTCGTGTCCGAGCAGGAACTGCGTGAGCGCGGTGAACCCCGCGTCGTCGACCGCGATGACCTCGTCGACCGTCAGAGTGCCGTCCGTGACCAGGTAGCTCGCGTACCCGTTCGCGACACCGCCGGTGTCCCGGTGCACGGCGAGGTAGCGCGGCTCCGGTCCGGTCGGCGGGTGGCCCGCGCCCAGCGCCCACCAGCGGTGCGGCCGCGACAGCGCACCAGGCTGCGTCCGGCGGTACCGGTCGTAGATCTCCTCCAGAAGCTCTCCGCAGTCGACGCGCCGCAGCAGTTCGATGGAGCCGGTTTCGACGCCAGCCCCGCGCGGAGCGGCGAATTCGGTCCGGTGCCGCTCGACGGTCATCTGCTCCGTGTACGTCGCCGGTCCGTAGCCGAACCGCCTGTAGATCACCGCTTCGCTGCAGAGCAGGACGGACAGAAACTCGCCGCGGGCACGGACGTCGGCGAGCTGTTCCTGCATCATCGCGCGGAGCACGCCTTGCCGCCGGTGCGTCGGCAGCACGCCGACCGCGGTCACGCCGGCAGCGGGGACGAGGACGTCACCAGGCAGGGTGAGGTCGAAGGAGTGCGCGGCGGCGGTGCCGACCGGCTTCCCGTCCGGGGCGAAGGCGACCAGGCTCCGTTCCTTCTCGTAAGCGCCGAGGACACCGCTGCCCGCCGACTCCGGCCAATACCGGCCGAACGCGGCTTGGACGGTGCTGAAGTACAGGTCGTAGTCGTTGTCGTGCCGAATTTCCATCGCAGAAGTCCCCCGGGAGCTGACGGTGTCTCAACCGTATCCCAGCCGCGCTCCCGGGGGCAGGCAAGCGATTTACGCCTGAAGCGCGCCCGGCCGGACGCGCGCCTGGAACTTCCGCAGCAACGCCGCCGCGACGCTCACCGCGATCACCGCCGGTTCCTTGCCGGTCAGGTCCGGAAGCCCGATCGGTGTCGTGATCCGGGCCAGCGCGGCCTCGTCGTGGCCGAGGGCGGTCAGGCGCTTCCGGAACCGCGACCACTTCCCGGCGGACCCGATCAGCCCGATCGACCCGCACGTCCCGCTGCGCAGAGCCGCGTCGCACAGCGCGATGTCCTCGGCGTGGTCGTGCGTCATGATCAGCACGTGCGTGCCCGCGGGCAGCTCCGACAGCACCGTCTCCGGCAGCAGCGGGACCTGGTGGACGTGCACGCTCGCCACCGCGTCGTCGAGCACAGCCAGCCGTTCGTCGGTCAGCTGCGCCGGTCGGCTGTCGATCAGATGCAGCGAAACCTCGTGCCGGGCGAGCACCCGCGCCAGCTCCAGGCCGACGTGCCCGACCCCGAAGACCGCCACCGCCGGACGCACCGGAAGCGGCTCGAACAACAGCGTCATCGTCCCTCCGCAGCATTGCACTCCGTGCTGGTAAGGAGCCTTGTCGGACAACGAAAGCGTCTGCAGCTCGGGCGCGGTCGCGTTGTCCCGCAACAGTTCCCGGGCTCGCTCGATCGCGACCGCCTCGACGTTGCCGCCCCCGATCGTGCCGTGGGTTTCCGAAGACCCCACCACCATTTTCGCGCCGCCCTCGCGCGGGGTGTGCCCGCGCGAGGACGTCACCGTGACGAGCACGCCCGGCAGCCCCGCGTCCCGCAGGTGCTGCACCGCGCTGAGCCAGTTCACGGCTGGACCACCAGATCCGGTACCTGCGCCGCATCGATCACTGAAGCGGCGGTGACGGCGCGGTCGATCGCCCAGAACACCGCCTCCGGCGTCGCCGGGGAAGCCAGGTCGACGCTGTGCCCGGGCTCGCCGAACGCGGCGACCGCCTGCCGCAGCGCTTCCCGCACCGCGAAGGCCAGCATCAACGGCGGTTCGCCGACCGCCTTCGACCCGTAGACCGCGCCTTCTTCCGCGGCGTCGGTCAGCAGCGTGACGTTGAAGACCTCCGGCATCTCCGACAGGCTCGGCAGCTTGTACGTGCTCGCCGCCTGGGTCGCGAGCCGTCCGCGCGAGGGCCGGTCGGATTCGTCCCAGCGCAGGTCTTCCAGCGTCAGCCAGCCCATGCCCTGCACGAAGCCGCCCTCGATCTGGCCGATGTCGATCAGCGGGGACAGGCTGTCGCCGACGTCGTGCACGATGTCGACCCGCCGCGTCCGGTACGCGCCGGTGAAGTCGTCCACCTCGACCTCGGCCAGCGCCGCGCCGTAGGCGAAATACTTGAACGGGGTGCCGCTCATCGTGGCGGAATCCCAGCTCAGGCCCTCGGTCCGGTAGTACCCGGCGGCCGACAGGTGCACCCGGTCGAAGTAGGCCGCGTGCACGAGTTCGTCCCAGCCGAGTTCCTCGCCGGACGGGGTGCGCGCGGCGCCGCGGACGATCCGGACGTCGCTTTCCGGAACGCCGAGCTTGCCCGCCGCGACGGGGAGAAGCCGGTCTCGGATCTGCTCGCAGGCGTTCTTGACCGCGCCGCCGTTGAGGTCCGCGCCCGAACTCGCCGCGGTGGCCGAGGTGTTCGGCACCTTGTCCGTCCGGGTCGGGGCCAGCCGCACCTTCTCCGGCGGCACGCCCAGCGCGGTCGCGGCCACCTGCAGCATCTTCGTGTGCAGGCCCTGGCCCATTTCGGTGCCGCCGTGGTTGATCAGGACCGAGCCGTCCTTGTACACGTGCACCAGCGCGCCGGCCTGGTTGAACGCGGTGAGGTTGAAGGAGATCCCGAACTTCACCGGCGTGATCGCGAGGCCGCGCTTGGAATGCGGATGCTGCGCGTTGTACGCCGCGATCTCGGCCTGCCGACGCTCGGCGTCGCCCGAGTCGAGGAGCTGCTGCCAGATCCGGTGGATGCGTTCCGGGTGCCGCACCGGCATCCCGTACGGCGTGTCCTGGCCTTCGGAGTAGAAGTTGCGCCGCCGCAGCTCGATCGGGTCGATGCCGAGCATGGGTGCGCAGCGGCCGAGGATATCTTCGATTACCAGCATGCCCTGCGGTCCGCCGAACCCGCGGAACGCGGTCTGCGACGTCTTGTTCGTCTTCGCGATCCGCCCCATCGCGCGGACGTGCGGGATCCAGTACGCGTTGTCGACGTGGCACAGCGCGCGGGCGAGCACCGGTTCGGACAGGTCGAGGCTCCAGCCGCCGTCCGCGGTCAGCACGACGTCCAGCGCCTGAAGCTTGCCGTCGGAGTCGAAGCCGACGCTCCATTCGGCGTGGAACCCGTGCCGTTTCCCGGTCATCGTCATGTCCTGGGTGCGGGTCAGCCGCAGCCGCACCGGACGTCCGGTGAGCGTCGCGCCGAGCGCGGCGACCGCGGCGTAGCCGTGCGGCTGCCATTCCTTGCCGCCGAAGCCGCCGCCCATCCGCAGGCTCTGCACGGTGACCTCGTGGCTGTGCTTGCCCAGCACGTGCGCCACGATGTCCTGCGTTTCCGACGGGTGCTGCGTGCTGCTCTGCACGAAAATCTGGTCGGACTCGTCCACGTGCGCCAGCGCGCACTGGGTTTCCAAGTAGAAGTGCTCCTGGCCGGCGAAGTCGAACTCGCCGCGGAAAACGTGCGCTGAACCGGCCATCGCGGGGTCGACGTCCCCGCGCGCCACCACTCGCGGCTCGCCCTGGAAACTGCCCGCGGCGATCGCCTCGCCGACCGTCACCAGCGACGGCAGCGCTTCGGTGTCCACCTCGACGGCCGCCGCGCCCAGCCGCGCCGCTTCCAGCGTTTCGCCGAGCACCCAGGCCACCGCGTGGCCGAAGAACATCACCTCGGACGGGAACAGCGGTTCGTCGTGGTGCACGCCGGAATCGTTGACCCCAGGGACATCCGCCGCGGTGAGGATCCGGACCACGCCGGGCACGGCCTCGGCTGCCTCGGTGCGGATCGCGAGCACCTTCGCGTGGGCCTCGTTTACCTGTACGGGGTATGCGTGCAGGACGTCTTTGGTGCGGGCGACGAGGTCGTCGGTGTACAGCGCGGTGCCCCGGACGTGCGCCGCGGCGGCTTCGTGCGGCCGGGCGATCCCGATGGACGGGCTTTCCGGACGTTCGGACAAGGCGCTCATGCTCGTGCCCCCTCCAGAGAGTCGGCGTGCAGTTTCAGCAGGCTGCGGCCCAACGTCGCGGCGCGGTAGGCCGCGCTCGCGCGGTGGTCGTCCATCGGCGTGCCCTCGCCGCGCAGGATTTCCGCGGCGGCGCGGACGGTTTCCTCGCTCCAGGACTGCCCGACGAGCGCAGCTTCGGTGTCTTTGGCCCGGATCGGCGTCGCGGCGACCCCGCCGAGCCCGATCTGCGCGGTGCGCACGAGACCGTCTTCGATGTCGAGCGCGAACGCGACGGCGACGCTGGAAATGTCGTCGAACCGCCGTTTGGCGACCTTGTGGAACGCCGTGGTTCCGGCCAGCGGCAAGGGAATCCGGACAGACCTGATCAGCTCGTCGGCCCGCCGGACACTCTGCCGGTAACCGGTGAAGTACTCGCCGAGCGGCACCTCGCGGTCTCCGTCCACAGAGGACAGCACGACGCTCGCGCCGAGAGCGAGCAGGACCGGGGCGGAGTCGCCGATCGGTGAGCCAGTGCCGAGGTTTCCGCCGAGTGTCGCGGCATTCCGGATCAATCGCGACGCGAACTGCGGGATCAGCTGGCTCAGCAGCGGCACCCTTCCGTCGAGGCGGCGGTCCATTTCGGTGAGGCTCAGCCCGGCCCCGATTTCGATCGTCTCCGCGCCGATGTCCAGCAGTTGCAGCTCAGGCACGCGATCGATGGCGACGACACAGTCCGCCCGGACGCCGCGGATGTTCACCTCGACGCCCCAGTCCGTCGATCCGGCCACGAAGGTCGCGTTAGGACGGTCGTGGCGCAGCTGCAGCGCTTCGGTCCAGCTGGCCGGTCGGAGGTAGTCCCGTCCGTCGTCATGCAGTTGTGTCGCAACGGGTTCCGGCGCACCGCAGGCCCGTCGCTGTGCCAGCGGATCCGATGCAGGGGGAGCGCCGAGCGCGTGCGCGGCGTCGCGGATCGGCCGGTATCCGGTGCAGCGGCAGAGGTTTCCGCTCAGCGCGTGGATGTCGAAGCCGTTCGGCGCGTGGTCGTCGCCGGTCGCGTCGCGGTCGCCGCGGTAGTACTCGGCGGCCATGCTGCAGACGAAGCCGGGAGTGCAGTAACCGCACTGGGATCCGCCGCGCACGGCCATTTCGTGCTGCACCGGGTGCAAGTCCTCGGCGGAGCCGAGACCCTCGGCCGTCCACACCTCCTGCCCGTCCAGCGAGCCGACCGGGGCGAGGCACGCGTTGATCGCGACCAGGTCCGTCGGGGATTCGACGCCGGGGCGCGCGACCAGGATCGCGCACGCGCCGCATTCGCCTTCGGCGCAGCCCTCCTTGCAGCTGGTCAGGCCCTGTCCGCGGAGCCAGTCCAGTGCCGTGGTGTGCACGGGAACGGCGCCGATCGCGGTGCGTTTCCCGTTGACGGTCACCTCGGGGTCGACCATCGGAGTTCCTCTCGTCTTTTCTCGGCTGGGTCCACGGCCGCCGACGCGCCGCAGCGGCGCGGGTCAGGGGACCGTGGGGAGGTTCGCGGCACTGGGACTCGGGCCCGTGCGCGAGCGCGTGCCGAGCGGGGAGACCGCTCAGCGGCGCGTTGGCCAGCCGTGCGCGACGCGCCCCTTGTTCCAAGCGGACTGGCGCGTGCGCTGACGGAGGTCGGCGAGCTGACCGGAGGTCAGAAGCATCGCGCACCTCCTCGAGAGCGAACGGAACGGGCGGTGCGGGCGCACCACCGTCGACGAAGCGTAACGCCGGGCACAGCGCGAGACAAGGGTGGGCGTCGCCCGAAAGGAGACCCAGGACACACTTCCAAATACCCCCAGGGGGTATAAGGTTCGTCCCGTCGCCAGCGAACGAAGGAGAAACCGATGAACGTCAACGGCACCGCACTTTCGACCGGCGAGGTCCAGTTCGGCGTGGTGCACGCCCCGGCAACGGCGGGGGAGGGCGGCGAGCTTTCGTTCACCGTCGCCGCCGCCGACGGGCAGCCGGTAACCAAGTACGAAGAGGCGCACGGCAAGCAGTTGCACCTGATCGTGGTTCGCAACGACGGCGCGTATTTCCGGCACCGCCATCCGGTGCTGGACCCGGAAACCGGCGTCTGGACGATCCCGTGGACTTGGGAAGCGGCAGGCACTTACCGCGTCTTCACCGACCTGACTCCGGCGGGTGGCGAGAGCGTCACGCTGTCGCGGACGGTCGAGGTCGCGGGTGACTACCAGCCGCAGGCCGCGGAACCGGTCGCTACCAGCGTCGTCGACGGCTACGAAGTAGCTCTCGAAGGCACGCTCACGGCCGGTGCCGGAACGCTGCTGACCGCCCGCGTGACCCGCGACGGACGGCCGGTCACCGACCTGGAGCCGTATCTGGGTTCGTTCGGCCACTTGGTCGCGCTGCGCCAGGGCGACCTCGCCTACCTGCACATCCACGCGCTCGACGACGGGAAGCCCGGACCGGAGATCCGCTTCCACGCCGAGGCTCCGACGGCCGGCCGGTACCTGCTGTACCTGGACTTCCAGGCCGAGGGCGTCGTGCGCACCGCCGCCTTCGTTCTCGACGCCGCCTGAGCAGCCGCCCGCATGCCGTGCTGCCGTTCCCCTTGAAGAGAAAGCGAAAAACGATGACCACCGCACAAGAAACCCGGCCGAACACGCTCCGCTGGCGGGCGCTCGGACTGATCGCCCTGGCCCAGTTCATGGTGATCATGGACACCTCGATCATCGGCGTCGCGCTGCCGCGCATGCGGGACGCGCTCGGATTCACGCCCAGCACGTTGTCCTGGGTCTTCAACGCCTACGTGATCGCCTTCGGCGGCCTGCTGCTGCTCGGCGGGCGACTCTCGGATTTGTTCGGCGCCAGAAAGCTTTTCGCCGCCGGATGGGCGATCCTCCTGGCCGGTTCGGTGCTCGCCGGAGCCGCCGGGAACGTGCCGGTCGAACTCGCCGGCCGGATCGTGCAGGGCGCGGGAGCCGCGCTCATCGCCCCGTCCGCGCTGACGCTGCTGATGATGCTCTTCGGCAGCAACCCGAAGGAACTCACGAAAGCCCTTGCGCTGTACGGCGCGGCGGCACCGGCCGGCGGTACCGCTGGAGTGTTCCTCGGCGGGGTGATCACGGAGTACCTGTCGTGGCCGTGGGTGTTCTACCTCAACGTGCCGATCGCCGTGCTCGCACTGTTCGCCACCCGCGCCGTCCTGCCCGGGGGAGCGACCGGAACCCGTGGCACGGTTGACATCATCGGCGCGCTGACTGTCACGCTTGGCCTCGGAACGCTGGTGTACGGCATCGTCCGCGCTCCGGAAGCGGGCTGGGCGGCCGCGGAAACCTGGATCGCGCTCGGCGCCGGTCTCGTGCTGCTGGCCGGTTTCGTGGTCCGGCAGGCGAAAGCCCGCACCCCGCTGATGCGGCTGTCGATCTTCCGTGCCCCGCGCCTCGGCGCGGCGAACCTGGCGCAGGTTTTCCTTGGCGCGGCGTGGATTCCGATGTGGTTCTTCCTGAACCTCTACCTGCAGCAGGTGCTCGGCTTCCGCGCCTTCCCGGCGGGTGCGGCGCTGCTGCCGATGACGGCGCTGATCATGCTGGGCATGATCGCCTTGGCCCCGCGAGTGATCGGCCGCTTCGGACCGAAGCTGCCGATCGTCGCCGGACTGCTGGTGCTGGCGGCCGGGCTGGGCTGGCTCGCGCTGGTGCGGGTGGACGGCAGCTTCTGGGTGGACGTCCTGCCCGCGTCGCTCGTCGCGGCGCTGGGAATGTCGCTGGCGTTCATCCCGTCGCTCAGCACGGCGATTTCCGCGGCCCGGCCGGAAGAAGGCGGGCTCGCGTCGGGGATCGTGAACACCGGCTACCAGGTGGGCTCGGCACTGGGGCTGGCCGTGATGACCGCGCTGGCGGCTGCCTCTGGTGCGGGCGCGCTCGGCGACCCGGCAGCGTTGACGAACGGCTACTCGGTCGCCTTCATCGGTTCGGCCGTGATCGCCCTCGCCGGTGCTGCCCTGGCGGCTCTGACCTTCCGCCGCCAGTAAGTACGTGAGGGGAACCCTGAGGGAATCTGATTCCCTCAGGGTTCCCCTCACGTCACGCTTTCGACTCGGCGGGCTTCCAGATGCGGCCGTGGAGGCCGACGAACAACAGGACGAACGCGACAGTCAGCAGGATGTGCCCCAGCCCGGCGATCCCGGCGATCGCCGCGCCGGATTCCTTGCCCAGCACGGTGAGCGTGCCGTGCGCGACCATCCCGCCGACCGTGACGAGCATCCCGGCGTGGTAAATCCAGAAGAACGGCGCGAACGACCTCGTCGCCGACAGCGTGAACACCTTGTCCAGGACCAGCACGATCAGGAACACGAGCGTCCCGAGCGCGAGCAGATGGGTGTGCACAATGGACAGCTGGGTGTCGCCGGTGAAGTTCTCCGCCTTGGTCAGCTCGCGGTAGTACAGCCCGCCGAGCAGGCCGAGGATCGTGTAGATCGCGGCGGCCCAGTAGATCTTCTTCGTCATCGGTTCTCCTCGGCTCCGGCCCGGGCCGGCTGGTGGATCCGTCCGTCGACGACCTCGTGCACCGAGTCGACCCCTTCGAGGTGGGAGCGGTCGTGGGTGACCAGTACGGTTGCCGTCGCCTGTTGGTGCGTGATCGTAGTGAGCAGATCGACGACCGCCGCGCCGCGGTCCTGGTCCAGCGCGCTCGTCGGCTCGTCGACCAGCAGCACCGCGGGCTCGTTCATCAAGGCGCGCGCGATGTTCACCCGCTGCTGCTGCCCGCCGGAAAGCCGACCCGGCCGGTGCGTCGCACGATCGGCGAGCCCGACGGCGTCGAGCAGCTCCTTCGCGCGTTTCGCCGCCTCGCCGCGCGGTGTTCCGCTCAGGTGCGCCATGACTTCCAGCTGTTCCATCGCGGTGAGCGACGCGAGCAGATTCGGTTGCTGGAACACGATCCCGATCTTGGTGCGGCGCAGCTCCGCGAGCGCGGCCCGGTCCAGTTCGGTGGTGTCGACACCGCCGACGACCACGCGTCCGCGATCGGGCCGGATGAGCGTCGCGGCGACGGCCAGCAGGCTCGATTTGCCGGACCCGGACGGCCCGACCACCGCCGCGACGCTCCCGGCCGGCACGTGGAGGCCGACCTGGTCGAGGGCGGTGAGGCGGGAATCGCCGTCGGGGTAGATGAGGGTGATGCCGGACAGGTGCAGGCTCATCAGTGCGCTCCGGAGGTGAGGGCGGTCAGCGGGTCGACGGACGTGATGCGGCGGACCGCCAGCGCGGCGCCGAGCACGCCGAGGACCACCAGCACCGCGGCCGGGCCGAGCAACGTGCCCGCGCTGAGCACGAACGGCACCGTTCCCGACGCGACCGCTCCGAGCGCGGCGGCGAGTCCGGTCCCGAGCGCCGTTCCGCCGACCAGCAGCACGACCACTTGGCCGAGCGCGTCGCGGAGCAGGTACTTCGTGGTCGCGCCGAGCGCTTTCAGCACCGCGATGTCGCGGCTGCGCTGGATCGTCCACACGGTGAAGAACGCGCCGATCACCAGCGCGGAGATCACGAACAGGAAGCCGCGCATCAGCTGGAGCGAGCCGTTTTCGGCCGAGTACGAACCGATCGCGGACAGCGCGTCGTCCTTCGTGACGGTGCGGGTGCCGAGGCGTGCGTCCGCTGCGGCGAGGTCGGTGGATTTGTCGGTGGTCACCGCGAGCACTGTCGCGTTTGGACCGGAGAAGTGCGTCCACACGACCGGGAGATGGCTGTACGACGCGTCTCCGTTGATGGCGGTCACGGTGACTTTCTGGCCTTGCAGGGTGAGCTGGTCGCCTTCGCGGGCCTTCAACGCGTCCGCCGCACCCGTGGACAACACGGCTGTACCGGGGCTCGAGTTCCGGACCCCGAACGCCGCCAACGTCGCGGTGCGCTCGCCGACCGCCGCGCTGGCTGTGCTGATCGCGATCGGTTCCGCGCTGGTCACTCCCGGAACACGGGCGTACTGGTCGGCCTGCTCTCGGGTCACTGTGGACTGTCCAAACGAGAGCGACCCGGTGCCGGGTTCGGCGAAGACGAGGTGGTCGGCCTTCAACCCGGTGATCGCGGACGTGCTCTGCGCGGCCAGCCCCGCGGTGAGCCCGGACAGCAGCCCGACCAGCAACGTCATCAGCACGACGACGGTCCCCATCAACGCGAACCGCCCTTTGGCGAAGCGCAGATCCCGCCACGCGACGAACATGTGCGTACCTTCCTTCTCGGTGTGCCTTCCAGCCTCGTCCGGCCGGCGCGCGGGGACATCGCGCCGCGGATGGCCTCCCGGGAATCGATGGACGCACCCGCCGCTCAACCTTTCGATTGATGCGGATTCCCGGCGGAGCACGGACAATTGACCGCAGGAGGCTTTTTGGTGAACCCGCACACCCTCGACCGGCCGTTGCGCGTGCTGCGCGTCTGCCTGCACCTCCTGCTGGCCGGGCTGCTGGTGCTCGCCGTCGCGCGCGCGTTCGCCGACGGCCTGCCGCACGCGCCCGCGGTGCTCGCGGGCGCGCTGGTGATGGGCGGCGTCTACACCGCGGGCCCGCTGCTGCCGCGCGTCGGCCGGTTGCCGGTCGCGACTGCCGGATGGCTGGCTGTCCTGGGCGTCGCGTGGCTCGTCCTGCTGTGGCTCACTCCGGACGGGGTGTGGCTGGCTTTCCCGCTGTACTTCCTGCAAATGCACCTGCTGCCGACCCGCTGGGGCCCGGCCGTCGTCGCGCTCACCACCGTCCTGGCGATCGCCGGTTTCACGCGCCACCAAGGCGGATTCAGCGTCGGCGTGATCATCGGCCCGGCCCTCGGCGCCGCGGTCGCGATCGCCACCGTGCTCGGCTACCAGGCGCTCTACCGCGAAAGCGAACAGCGGCGGCACCTCATCGAGGAGTTGCGCGAGACCCGCAACGACCTCGCCGCGATGGAACACTCGGCTGGCGTCCTGGCCGAACGCGAACGCTTGGCTCGGGAAATCCACGACACGCTCGCGCAAGGCCTCTCGAGCATCCACCTGCTGCTGCGCGCCGCCGAACGCGCGCTGCCAGACCGTCCCGACGCCGCCGTCCCGCATGTGACGCAGGCCCGGCAAGCCGCCCAAGACAACCTCACCGAAGCCCGCCGCCTCGTCTATGCCTTGGCCCCGGTGGAGCTGGAAGGCACCTCCTTGCCCGCCGCCCTGGAACGGCTCTGCGCGACCACGGCGCAGCGTTCCGGCCTGACCGTCCACTTTCACCTCAGCGGCACCCCGTTCGACGTGCCGACCGCGTACGAGGTCGCCTTGCTGCGCATCGCCCAGTCCGCTCTGGCCAACACCGTCCGGCACGCCGCGGCCGGCCGGTCGGAGCTGACCTTGAGCTACATGGACACGAGCGTCACCCTGGACGCCGTGGACGACGGCATCGGCTTCGACCCGCAAGAAGTGCGCAGCGGCAGCGGCTTCGGCCTGCCCGCGATGCGCGCCCGCGCCCGGTCCCTCGGCGGCTCGTGGACAGTGGAATCGTCGCCAGGCAACGGCACCGCTTTGGCCGTCAGCTTCCCCGTGGACCCGCGATGATCCGCCTTCTCCTGGCCGACGACCACCCAGTGGTCCGCGCCGGTTTGCGCGCCGTCCTGGAGACCGAGCCGGACTTGGAAGTGGTCGCCGAAGCCTCCTCCGCCGAGGAAGCCGTGCGCTTGGCGGCCGAGGTGGACGTCGTGCTGATGGACCTGCAATTCGGCTCCGGAATGCACGGCTCCGAAGCGACTGCGGCGATCACTGCTTCGGCGGACGCGCCGAAAGTCCTGGTCCTGACGACGTACGACACCGACGGCGACATCCTGGCCGCCATCGAAGCCGGTGCGACCGGGTATCTGCTGAAGGACGCCCCACCGGAGGACCTCGCCGCCGCGGTGCGGAACGCGGCCACTGGACAGACCGTCCTGGCCCCGGCGGTCGCGCATCGCTTGATGAACCGCATGCGCACCCCGGCGGCCGCCTTGTCGCCGCGGGAGATCGAGGTGCTCGGTCTGGTCGCGGATGGATTGTCGAATCTGGAGATCAGCAAACGGCTGTTTTTGAGCCAGGCGACGGTGAAATCGCATCTGGTGCACATTTACACGAAGCTCGGGGTGGATTCCCGGACCGCGGCGGTGGCGGCGGGGAAGGAACAGGGGCTGATCCGCCGCTGACGGTTCGCGGCCGGGGTTCGGCGGCGTCTGCGGAGTTGCCGTCTCAGGTCCGTGAGGGGAACCCTGAGGGAATCAGGGTCCGTGAGGGTTCCCCTCACGGACGTGAGCAAGCGGTGATGAGGGTATAAGCCCTGGCTCCCGGACCCGCTGGCCACTTCGTGCTCGGCGGAATTCCCGCACCGCATCCAGGTGACGGGAGTAGTCCGGGCCGCCGGACCGCGCCACAATACCCAAGGCCCACCGGGGAGGAGGCGTGCCGATGACCCTGTTCGCGATGGCCGTAGTCCTCCTCGCCGGACTGGCCGGACCGCTCCTGGCCACCCCGAAACGCGCTCGCATCCCGATCGTTGTCGGGGAAATCCTGCTCGGCGTGGCAGTCGGCCGGACGGGGCTCGGCTGGGTGAAGGCCGACGACCCGATCCTCTCGTACGTAGCCTCCGCCGGGTTCGCGCTGGTGATGCTGGTCGCGGGCAGTCACGTGCCGTTGCGGGACGCGGCGTTGCGGGTCGCGGCGGGGCGGGGGACGTTGCTGTCCGCGTTGGTCGGCGTGTTGTCCGTGCCGGCCGGGTTCGGGGTGGCGGCGCTCGTCGGCACCGGGCACGGGCTGCTGTATGCCGTGCTCCTCGCGTCCAGTTCCGCGGCGCTCGTGATGCCGGTGCTGGACGAAACGAAGCTCGCGACACCGCCCGCGCTGGCGTTGATCGTGCAGGTCGCGATCGCGGACACGGCGTGCATCGTGGCGCTTCCGCTGGCAGCCGCGCCGCAGAAGGCCGGGCGGGCGGCGCTGGGGGCGCTCGCGGTCATCGCGGCCGGGGCCGTCTGGTTCGTGGTGCTGCGCTGGCTGCATGCCCGCGGCCTCGTCGACAAAGCGCACGATCTCAGCAAGTCCCGGCACTTCGGCCTCGAACTCCGGATCGCGTTGATTGTCCTTTTCGGACTCGCGGGGCTGGCTCAGCTGGTCGGGGTGTCGGTGATGCTGGCGGGGTTCGTCGCGGGGCTCGCGCTGGCCGCGGTGGGGGAGCCGCGCCGGCTCGCGCGGCAGCTGTTCGCGGTGACCGACGGGTTTCTCGGGCCGGTGTTCTTCGTGTGGCTGGGCGCTTCGCTCGATTTGCGCGCGCTCGGCCAGCATCCGGTGATGCTCGTGCTGGCGGCGCTGATCGCGGCCGGTTCGGTCGTGGTCCACGGTGCGACGCGGCTGCTGGGACAACCGTTGCCGCTGGCGGTGCTCGCGGGCGCGCAGCTGGGAGTGCCGGTCGCGGCGGTCACGATCGGCACCCGCGAACAATTGCTCGCTCCGGGCGAGGGCGGGGCGATTCTCGCCGCGGCGCTCATCAGCGTCGCGGTGACCGCTTGGGCCGCGTCCCGTGCGGTCAAAGATCGAACCGACGAATCGAGGGAGGCGTCATGAAGGAACACTGGAAAGACGAACCGGACGATCACGATTATCCGGCAGCATTCGACTATCTCACCCTGATCACGTCCGAGGAGGTCGCGACGAAGCTGGTCGATCAGCTGAAGGAAGCGGAACTGACCCACCGCAAGGCGAAGGACATCCTGCGGGCGAGCAGGCTGAAGCTCCTGCCCGAGGACAACGCGCACGTCGCCAAGGACCTCGACAAGGTCAAGGACGGCAAGGCGCTCTCGCCGATCCTGCTCGTCCGCGGGCACGGCCACCCCGGTTTCGCGACCGCTGAGGACCTGGTCATCGCGGACGGTTACCACCGCGTGTGCGCTTCGTATCACCTCGACGAAAATGCCGACATTCCGTGCAAATTGATTTAAACCCCGGCCTGGATTCCGAAATGATTGCGAAGGCCCGCCGCTCGTAACGCCTGCTCCCGGCTGTCGATCTTTCGATGCGAGATCGACGAGACAGGCGGAGCGAGTGGACGACCACAACATCGAGAGCCACCCGGACCTGATGGATCCGGAGTGGCAGCGGCATGCCGAGAAAGAAGCCTGGACCGGCCTGCGCCGCAACCGGCGACGGGCGCGGCGGCGCAGGCTGGTGACCATCGTGGCCGCGGTGGTGATCGTCGTGGCGGCGGCCGGGTTCTACCTGTGGAAGCAGGGGACGCGCCCGGAGGAGATCGCCGGGAGCGGCCCGGCCGTGCTCACGCCGACCACCACCGCACCCGCGCCGACCGACCTTCCCGACTCCGGGCACGTCGACCTGAAGCGGCCGTTCGACAACACCCCGGCGCAGAACTGGCCCGAGGGCATCGCCGGGCTGACCGTCCCGGCCCCGGCGAAAGTCGGCTCGTTCTCGGAGAAGCAGGTCGGCGACGCGCAGGAACAGGTCAAGCACGCGGTCGAGGTCGCGCAGTTCGACAAGGACGTCCTGGAGGGGCACCACCCGGACGGCTACATCGGGCTGTTCGCGCCGGACTCCCGGGCGGACCTCCACACCAACCCGCAGGAATACCTGACCTACATCGAGGACGGCTACCACCTCCTGCCCGTGCAGCCGAGGATGACGGGGAAGATGACGGTGCGGCCGGGCAAAGCCGGGGAGCTGTACCTGCACGTCTCGTACGTGGTGGCTTACGCCTTCGACCCCGGCAGCCACGTGATCGAGGGCCCGGCCGACCTGGAGCCGTTCGTGCGGACCGACGACGACTACGTCATGCGCAGCGGCACGGGCTGGGGGCCCGGGAGCCGCGGCCTGTGGCTGGGCGAGGGCGGCGAGTACACCACCGCCGCCTCGTGCGACGCCGCCAAGAAGCGCCTGCTCGCCCCCGCGTTCGCCGATCCGTACTTCACCGGTCCCTCGTTGACTCCGGAGCCTGGGCGGTTCGATCCGAGCAAACCCGTTCCGACGAAGGGAAACTGCGAAGAGTGACGGGTCCCGGAACCGATCGGGGATTCTCCTGACAGCCGCCGGAGCCCGGACCGGTACCATCACTCCCGATGATCACGAATGTGTCTCGGCGGTCCGGGTCCGGCGCCGTCGCCCCGTGGCGGGTCGACGAGGTCGGGCGCAAAGTGCGGCTGCGCGAGGTCCGCCCCGGCGACCAGCGCACCCTCGCCGGATTCGACCGGGATTCCGTGCGCGTCCGGGATCCCCAGGTCGGCGGCTACCGGCACTGGGCGACGCACCGCGGGCACGCCTCCCCGGACGGGTTCCACTTCGCGATCGAGACGCTGCACAACCGGACGCTGGTCGGCTCCGTCTGGGTCGAAACGGACCCGTACTCCGGCCGGTTCAGCTACGGCGTCGGGATCGGCCCGCAGCACCGCCGCTGCGGTTATGCCGCCGACGCCGTCGCGCTGCTGCTGGCGTTCATGTTCGGACGGTGCCGGTACCGGGCGTGCGAGGTGAGCGTCAACGGCAGCAACTTCGCGTCGTTGTCGCTGCACGGCGAGCTGGGCTTTCGCGAGGCGGCCCGGCTCCGCGACGCCGAATTGCTGCGCGGGGAGATCAAATACCCGGTCCTGATGAGCATTACCGCGGAGCAGTTCGCCGCGCGGAACCTGGCGCTGGCGGCTCGCGGTTCAGGCCGGTCGTCCTCGCGTGGACGCCATTGGCGGGTCCAACGCCCGGGACGGCACCGCCGCATCGCCTACTCCGCGGGCAGCTAGCTCCCATTTCTCCAAGCCCCCGGCGCACCGATCTGCGACGATGACCGGGTGATCAAGCGCATCATCACCTACGCCGAAGGTTCCGACGACGACGCGACCCGCGACTTCTACGTAAACGTTCTCGGCCTCGACGTCGCCATGGACGATCCCGTTCTCGGCCTCCGCAGCGGCGACGACCCGGCCGCGCAGGTGCTCGTCCTTCCGTCCGGTAGCACCGATCCGTTGCCGCGCTTGGGAATCGACCTCGGCGAACCGGAGGCGGTCGAGCGAGCCCACGCCGAGGCGGTCCGGCGCGGGCTGCGCGTCGTCTATCCGCTCACCGACGAATCCTGGGGCGTGCGGCGGTTTTTCGTCGAGGATCCGGGCGGCACGGTCGTCAACGTGCTCGCCCACCTGACGGGCAGCTCGCGCACGGAGTAGAAGATCGCGTTCTCCTTGAACTCCAACCGATCCAGCGGCACAGCCAGCTCCATCGTCGGCACCCGTCGCCGCAACGTCGCGTACGCGATCTCCAGCTCCAGCCGCGCGAGTGGTGCGCCGAGGCAGAGGTGCCGTCCGTAGCCGAAAGCGACGTGGTGGCGCGCGGACCGGCGGAGGTCGACCCGGTCGGGGTCCGGGAAGGCCAGCGGATCCCGGTTCGCGGTGCTCTTCACCGCGACGATGCCCTCGCCCGCGCGGATCAGCTGCCCGCCGATCTCCAGATCCGCCAACGCCACGCGCCGCGCCTCGGTGTGCGTGATCGACAGATACCGCAACAGTTCTTCCACCGGATCGGCTGACGCGTCGTGGAACTGCTCGCGGTGCGTCACCAGCACCGCCGTGCCCAACGCGATCATGGCGGCGGTGGTGTCGTGGCCTGCCACCAGCAGAAGCTGACCCAGCACGGCTATCTCGTGCGGGGTCATCGCCTCCCGTTGTTCGACGGCCAGTTTGCTCAGCAGGTCATCGCCCGGTTCCGCGGCTTTCGCGGCGACGATGTCCTCCAGATACGAGTTCAGCTCCTCGCTGGCGGCCACCGCGCGCGCCGGGTCGGGGTCGTCCATGACGAGCGTGCGGGCCACGCCCTGGAAGAAATCGCGATCCGCGTACGGGACGCCGAGCAGTTCGCAGATCACCAGCGAGGGGAGCGGCATCGCGAACGCCTCGACCAGATCGGCCGGGTTCGGTCCCGCGAGCATCCGGTCGAGAAGATCGTCGACCAGCTGCTGGATCCGCGGCCGCAGCGCCGCCATTTTCCGCACGGTGAACTCCGGGGCCAGGACGCGTCGCTGCGCCGTGTGCTCCGGAGGATCCATCTGCATCAACGTTTTCATCTGCGCGTCGCGCGCCTTGCTGACCGCGTTGGTGTGCGGGAAACCGGGCTGCGTGACGTCGACGCTGACACGCGGATCCGCCAGCACCGCACGGACCTCGGCGTACCGGGTGATCAGCCACGGCTCGCTGCCGTCCCACAGCCGCACCCGCGACACCGGCGCCCGGCTCGTCAATCCGGGCGCTGGGGCGAAGGGGCACCCCGCAGCCCGCGCCATGGGGAAGGTTTCGCTGTTGGTCATGTGAGCTCCTCACGTTCGGGTTCGGAGCTGAAGCATGGCTTCGCGGGCAGTCCCGGTAATCAGACAAAACAGACGTGACCTGCGTCACAATGGGGAAAAGTACGTGAGGGGAACCCTGAGGGAATCAGATTCCCTCAGGGTTCCCCTCACGTACTTCGGCATCGCGCGCCGACGACGCCGCGAACCCCCGTGCGCTACTGAGAAAACGTCAACCGGTGCGGTCAGTCCTCGGCGGACTCGGGCCGCTCGACCACGCTCCACAGAAACGAATGTCTGCGCCCAGCCGGCTCCTCGCGCGCGACGAACTCGTCCAGCAGCGCGTCCAATCGCGACTGCAGTTCAGCCGCTGCCTCGTCGCTGAGCCGGACCACGCCGCGCCGGGTCTGCTGGATCGACGCGGGGGCGCTTTCGATCATTTCGGCGCGGTGCGCGTCCAAAGTGGCGAGTTCGACGCGCGCGGTCAGTGCGGGATCGCCCGCCTGGTCGAGGTCGAGGTGCCAGGTCCGCCGCGTCGTCCGGTAGGGGCGTTCCCAGGCGCCGAGGTCGCTCCGGCGAGCCGGTTCGGCGACGAGGAACCCGGCTTCCGCGAGTGCGTGCACCCGGCGCAGCACGGTGGCCGGCGACTCTTCGAGCCGCTTCGCCAGCTGCTGGTTCGTCCGCGCGGTGTCCAGGCACAGCCGGAGAATCCGCCAGCTCAGCGGGTGGGCGAGCGCGCGGAGGTCGTCGGCGGTCGCCTGGCGCGGGAGCGGGTCGTCCATTGACAGCAGCTTAGCCGATTTGCTTCGATGGTATCGATATCAGAAAGTGAAATCACTGGAGGTCGGGTGCGCCGCATCGAGTCGTACGTCGAGCAGTACCGGGAGCGGCACGAGGCGGAGCTCGCCGAGTGGATCGGCGTTCCCAGCGTGAGCGCGACCGGCGAGGGCATGGCCGACGCGGCCGGCTTCGCGTGTGCGCTGCTGCCGCGCAGCGGACTCAAAGCGCGGCAGGTCGAGACTGGCGGCTGGCCGTTGGTGGTGGGGCGCGCGGAAGGCCCGGCGGGCGCTCCGCACGTGGTGATCTACGGCCATTACGACGTGCAGCCGGCCGGACCGCTGGCGGCCTGGGACAGCCCGCCGTTCGAGGCCGCCATCCGCGACGGCCGGATGTACGGGCGCGGCACGGGCGACAACAAGGGGCAGCATCTCGCGCAGCTGCTCGCGTTGCGGGCGCTCTCCGAAACCGGCGAACTGCCGTGCGGCGTGACCGTGTTGCTCGACGGCGAGGAAGAGATCGGCAGCCCGAATCTGGAGTCGGCGCTGGCGGGTCTGCGCGACGAGTGGAACGCGGACCTCGTGTTGTGGAGCGACGGTCCGGTGCACGACAGCGGCGAGCCGACAGTCAGCCTCGGCGTGCGCGGTGCGGTCCGGTTCGAGATCCGAGTGCATGGCGCGCCCGCGGCGCTGCACTCGGGAAACTGGGGCGGTGTCGGACCGAATCCGGCGTGGGAACTGGTGTGGCTGCTGTCGACGATGCGCTCGCCGGAGGGCGAGATCCTGGTCAAGGGAATCGCCGACGGCATGGTCCCGCTGAGCCCGTCGGAACGGGACGCGCTGGACGCGCTCCCGGTCGACGTGCCCGCCGCGCTCGCGGAAGTCGGGCTGGACCGGATGGACGTGCCGGAAGGCGTCGGTTTCAACGACCGCCTCGCGCTGCCGACGTTCAGCATCAACTCACTGTCCTGTTTGGACGAAGGCGACCACCGCACGGTCATCCCGGCCACCGCGGTCGCTCGCTGCGACATCCGGACGGTCGGCGGCCAGCGTGCCTCGACGGTCATCGCGGCGTTGCGCGCACACCTCGCCGAACACCTGCCGCACGCCGAATTGCATGTCCCGGGCGGGCTGATGGAAGCGTCGCGGACGCTGCCGGAATCGCCTTACACCCAGGTGATCACCGACGCGGTCAGCGCGGCCGCCGGACGTCCGGCGCTGCTGGTGCCCGCGATGGGCGGCAGCCTGCCGATCGCCGCGCTGTCCGACGGGCTCGGCCTGCCGTGCTACGGAATCCCGCTGGCGAACGTCGACGAGCACAACCACGGTCCCAACGAGAATTTCGAACTCGCTCGTTTCCACGCCGGGATCACCGCCGCCGCGAACGTATTGCTCGAATTGGGCAAGCTGCGCTGACTTCCCGCACATGGTTGTTCCGGGCCGCCGTGCTCGGAGCCGCGATTCACCGATGACGCCGAACCGCTGACGCACCGCCTCGGAGGCGACCATGTCGATTCCCGCCCCGGATTCCCCGGCCACCAGGGAAAATCCACTCGAAGAAGTCCCCGCGCCGCGCTCGTCCCGCATCGTGCTGGCGGCCACGATCGGCAACACCCTGGAATGGTTCAGCCTCGGGGCCTACACATTGTTCGCCGACGTCCTGGCGAAACAGTTCTTCCCCGCGACCGATCCGGCGGTCTCGCTGATGCTGGCTTTCGCCAGCGTCGCGGTCGCGTATGTGATCCGCCCGTTCGGCGGGATGATCCTCGGGTCCTACGCCGACCGGGCGGGCCGAAAAGCCGCGCTGGTCGTGTCGATCCGGATCATGGCGGTGGCCTCGCTGCTGATCGCGATCATGCCGAACTACGCGACGATCGGCATCGCGGCCCCGCTCGGGCTGGTGTTCGCCAACCTGCTGCAGGGCTTCTCGGCGGGCGGCGAATTCGGCAGCGCGACGGCGTATCTGGTGGAGAGCAACCGGAAACGCCGCGGGTTCATGGGCAGCTGGGGCGCGGCGAGCCAGGGGCTGAGCACGCTGCTGGGCATCGTGTTCGCCGCGGTGCTGAGCGCGGTGCTCACCGACCAGCAACTCGGGTCGTGGGGCTGGCGGATCCCGTTCGCCTTCGGCCTGCTGATCGCCCCGGTCGGCTCTTACCTCCGGCGGCACGTGGCGGAATCGCCCATGTTCGAGGAGGCGGCCGCCGAGGCCCCGCTGCGGGAGGTCCTGCGCTCGCAGAAGACCCGGATCCTGGTCGCGATGGGCGCGATGGCGGTGTCCACCGCGATCAGCTACCTGATCATCTACATGCCGACCTTCGCCATCCGGAACCTCGGCCTGCCCAAATCGCTGGCCTTCACCACGACGATCGTCACCCAGATCGTGCTGACCGTCCTCGCGCCGGTCGCCGGGCGGCTCTCCGACCGGACCGGCCGGATCCCGCTGATGGCCGCGGCCTGTTCGGTGATGCTGCTGTCGATCTTCCCGCTGTTCCTCGCGTTGAACAGTCAGCCGACGTTCGCGGTGATGACCGCGGTGATGGCCGCGATCGGGCTGGTGAAGGTCTGGTACGTCGGCCCGCTGGGCACGATGATGGCCGACGTCTTCCCGGCCAGAACCCGCGCGACCGGGCTGTCGGTCAGTTACAACATCACGGCTTCGCTTTTCGGCGGTTTCACGCCGTTGGTGGTGATTTGGCTGATTCACCTCACCGGGAGCAATGTGGCGCCGAGCTATTACGTAATGGCGCTGGCGGTGCTGAGCCTTAGCGCGCTGATTTTCGCCCGGCGGCGGCTGCAGGTGCGCTGACCGTCCTTTGTGGACTTTAAGGGTGAGTCGAATGGGCGCGCAACCTCTCGGCGGGTTGCGCGTCATTCTCTCCATAGCCGGGCCGCGGAGGTCCGGATTGGGAGGGGATTTGTCATGACTGACTTGATAATCCGAAGATCGGTGCTGGGTGCGGGGGCGCTGGCGCTGATCGCCGCGGCGGTGACGGCCTGCACGTCAGGCTCCGCGGACCTGCCGGTGGCTTCGGGCTCTTCGTTGACTCCGACCGCCAGTGAAACCGCGACCACGTCACCGGTCATCTCGATCGCACCGTCCGCAACACCCGCGACTGCCGCCGCGAGCCATGCCGCTGTGCTACCGCCAGCGAAACATCCGGACATTACTCCTAAGCCGTCACCAACCATCTATCTGTGCGAGGGCAATGCTGTTGCCAAACCTTCGTGGCTGAACCTGGCTTGCGCGGACCAGAAAATGGGGCTCGACCGGTTGCGCTGGTCGGGGTGGGGCTCGGCGACCGCTCACGCCACCGGCAGATTCTGGCAGTACGACTGCATCCCTGATTGCGCGTCCGGGAAACTCGTTTCGGTCCCGACCCGGGTGACCGTCAGCGAATTGGCCAACGGTCATTACGGCCGGTTGCGCGTGACAGTGCGGCCGGTGCCCGAGGATCCTCGCGACTACGTTCTGACGAAGGCCGGTCCTGGCGCCGCCTAGGAAAAGCGGGTGCCGTGCACGCACGGCACCCGCTTGCGGAATGCCTACGGATGCGTCCGGAAAGCATCCACGATCAAGTAGCTGCCGTTCTTCATCGTGCCGGTGATCGTGTGCACTCCCGGCTGCAGGCCGGAAACAGTCGCCACCGTGGACTGGTACTGCCGGGTCGGGGTCACGAAACTGACCGTCCGGTAAGGCGCGCCGTCGAGGGTGAGGTCGACGTCGCCCTCGTCGGTGTTGGTTTCGGAGATGATGTCGATTCCCGTTCCGTAGAACGTCAAACTCCACGAATCGCCGACGTTCTGGGTGGCCCAGATGTCGTCGAGGTACGAGTTCGCGCCTCCGGCCGAGCTGCCGCGCCAGATCCATCCCGACGACGGAGCGCCGGTGTTGGTGTAGACGACGCCGGAAGTGTTGTTGAGGACTTCGGACTCTTGCGTTTTGGCGAGGCGCACGGTGACGTCGGCCTGCCCGCGCCGCACGGTCAGCGTGATCGGCGCACCCGGCGCGAGTTTGTTGTAACTGAGCCAAAAAGTGTTGCGATCGTCAGTCACCGAGGTGCCGTTGACGGCCGTGATGTCGTCACCGGTCTTCAACCCGTTCTGCGCGGCGTAACTGCCCTGCGGCACTGTGGGGAGGTAGAGGCCGTACGGCTTGGTCAGGCCGAGGGACGACTGCACGGCGAGAGACGGGATGTTGGTCGCGGTGGCTCCCATCAGCATTTCGGGCTGGACGATCATCCCGTTGGCGGGCCCGCCGGATCCGGGGCCGTAGGCGAAGACTGCTTTGGGCGGAAGCGGTCCGCCGGCGGAGCCGAAGCCGGTCATCGGGAAGTTGGCGTACCCGAGGCTAGCCGCGGGGGAATCAGCGCCGACGGTGAAGTCGTAGCTGCCGAGCGGGTCGGCTGCGGAGAACTTCGGGTCGGCGACGAGCGAATGCGGATCCATGCCCGCGCGGACCCAAGCCGACTGGGTGTTGATCGTGGCGCCGTCCGCGGAAAGCGCCTCGTTGCCGCTGCCGTCGGGATTGACGTAAACCGGGTAGTGGTCGTTCCAGAAGAGGTTGCGGTCGACGCCGTACTTGGCGGTGACCGGGTTGTTGAGCACGTTGTTGTACGCCTGCGGGCCGAGGGTGATGTTGTGCTCGACGACGTCGCCGCAGTCGGAGTGGCTGACCTGTTCGTAGATCGAGCCGTCCACGAGCAGGTTGTTCCGCACGGTGCGCTCGTAGCCGTCGCGCAGTTTGATGCCGCCCTTGAGGATCAGATTGTCCAGCAGCCGGAAGTGGGACGATCCGTCGTCGAGGTCGATGGCCCAGTCGCCCGCGTGCCAGAACCGGTTGTGCTGGATGGTGATCGGCCGGACGACGTCGAGCTTCATCAGGTGCCGGGCCTGCGCGTCGCTCAGCGCGGTGCCGGTGGAGCCTTCGAAACTCGTGCCCGGCGCGAGGGTGTTGTTGCCGGAGCTGGCCCAGAACCGGCCTCGGCCCCAGACGTTGACGGACCCGTTGTCGCCGGTTTCCTCGACGCAGTTGAAGAGGTCGTTGTTCTTGATGTCGTGCCCGCCCCAGGTGCCGTCCTCGATGTTGAGGCACGCGCGCGGACTGTCGGAGATGGTGTTGCCGTCGACCGTCACGTCCGCGCTCATGGAGATGTTGACGCCGGAGGACTGCTTCTCGAACCGGCCCATGTTCTGCATGAGGTTGTTTCGCACGAGGATGTCGCGGGGATAGTCGTCGGTCTTCGGCCCGGGCGCGGTGTCGGTGACGGCGACATTGTCGTAGTAGTTGGCGGAGTAGTCGCGGACCGCGCTCGGCGAGCCGACGATCTGGACGTCCGTGGCGCCGTCGGACTCGAACTTGTTGTCGCTGATCGTGTTGTGCCGGTTGTAGCTGTCGAGGAAGACGCCGTTGCCGCCGAGCTGGTCGAAGAACGAACCGGTCACTGAGATGTCAGCGGCGTTCTTCAGCGATACTGCGCCTTTGCGGACCACCGCCCAGTCGCCCTTGGCGTCGGCTTCGAACGGGCTGGTGAAGAGCGTGCGGTGAGTCGCGGTGAGGTGCAGCCCGCGCAGGGCGATGTCGTGGACCGGGTTGGCCGCCGACGTTCCGGTCATCGTGATCAGCTGGTTCTGTTCCGCGGTTTCGACCGTCGCGGCGGAAAGGTCGGTTCCCTCCGGCGGGTAGTAGCGCAGCTGGCCGCTCGCCCGGTCGTAGTACCACTCGCCGGGCGCGTCCAGTTCCTCCTTGACGTTCTCGGCCATCGCGGGCCCGATCCGGCCGGGCCCGTTGCCCTTCGTCAGCCCGCAGTCCTGCGGCCGGTTGTTGTCGCCGACGTAGTGCAGGGCGAGCCCGTCGCCGGTGCGCCCGCTGACGGTGAACGAGACAGAACCCCAGTCGCCGCAATGCATCGCGCGCACGAGTGCGGTCGACGGGTCCGACCATTTCGCCGATTCCCGCTCGAGGTCGGCCAGCGAGGTCGAGCCCTGGAGCCGGGCCGCGTCCGGGTCGTAGTTCGGGTAGCGGGCCAGGATCTGGCGCTGCCCGTTGACGAACAGACCGTCGAAGTCCAGTCCTGCCGGGACGGTCGCGGTCACGATCTTGCTGCCGGGCGCCGTGGGCTGCCACGCCGGACGCAGCGGTCGGCCGCCGCTGATCGTCACGGCCGCACCGGTCGCCGGTTGCCAGGTCACGGTGTGGCCGTTGCGCCCGGAGTCTTGCGGGCCGAACGCCAGGGGAGCGGCGAGGTAGTAGGTGCCGCCAGCCAGTTGCACGACGATGTCCCGGTGGTTGCCGACGCCGGTGTCGAGCAGGTGCCGAACTCGTTGCTGCGCCTGAGAAAGCGAGCACGGTCGCGGCCGGGTGCAGGGATTTCCGGGCGGAGCGGCAACGCCTGGAGCGGCGTAAACCGCCATCGGCGGCGGCCCGCTCGCGGCGGCTGGCGGGCCGAGGGCGAGCGTTCCGCCTAACCCGGCGACGGCGGACAGGACGATGCTCAGAAGCCGGCGGTTCGCCATTCAGGTCCTCCTTGACCAGGCATCGCAGGTCCTGAGCACCAGGACATCCGATGTCTAGGAGACTATGCAGGAGGGTGTAGCGGCCGTCAAGGAGGGCTCCGGGTGGTACTTGGCGGTGAGGAAGTGACTGTTGGTAAAGCAATCTAGGGTGGATCTGCCCGTTCTCGGCGAGGTTCGGGAGCGGTTTCCCTGAGCCGTCGGGGGCGAACTTTACATCTGATCTTTTGCCGGAGCGAGTGGCTCACTGCCGTGTTCGGCCTAGTAAGGGTTGCCTCGCCCCATCGTCTCGGTTACCGTCCAAGTCCTCAGATGACATGAGGAGTTGGGATGACTGATCTGACGCTGGCCGAGCTGGCTGCGGCGGTGCGGGCGCGCGAGGTTTCCCCGGTGGAGCTCGCCGAGGAGTACCTGGCCCGGATCGACCGCGGCAACGACCGGATCGGCGCTTACCTCGCCGTGGACCACGAGGGGGCGCTCGCGACCGCGCGCGAGGCGGAAGCGCTGGTCCGGTCCGGCGTGCGGGACCTGCCGATGTTGTGCGGGGTGCCCGTTTCGGTGAAGGACACGTGCCTGGTGAAAGGCCTGCGGTACACCGCCGGATCGAAGGTCTTCGCGGACCGGGTGGCCGAGGTGGACGCGGCGGTCGTGACGCAGTTGCGCCGGGCGGGCATGGTGGTGCTGGGCAAGACCAACGCGGCCGAGTTCGGCTGCTCCTCCTACACCGAGACAGCGTTCGGCGCGGCCCGCAATCCGCACGACCTCACCCGTACCGCGGGCGGGTCCAGCGGCGGGGCCGCCGCTTCGGTCGCGGCGGGACTGGCCCCGGCTGCGCACGGCAGCGACGGCGGCGGCTCGGTGCGGATCCCCGCCGCGTGCTGCGGGCTGGTGGGGATCAAGCCGACCAGAGGCAGGGTGAGTCCCGCTCCCGGCCCGGATTCGGCCGGGCTGGCCACCGCGGGTCCGATCGCCCGGACGGTTGCGGACGCCGCACTGCTGCTGGACGCGATGAGCACCGCGCGCCCCGGCGACACGCATCAATTGCCGCCGGTGCCGGCCGGGCACTTCGCGAACAGCGCCGAACGGGACCCCGGCCGCTTGCGAATCGGCGTAATCCGGGGATCGGCGAGCGACGACCCGTGGTGCCGTCGGGCGTGCGAAGACACCGTCGCGCTGCTCGCGGATCTGGGACACGACGTGGCGTACGCCGCGCCGACCGATCCGGACGACTATCGCGAGGAGTTCGCCGTCGTGTGGGCGCTGCTCGCTTGCTCGGTGCCGGTTCCCGCCGAGCGGGAGCAGGACCTGCTGCCGCTGACTCGCTGGCTGCGGGAGAAAGCCCGGGGCTACGACGTGGTGGCGTTCATGTCCGCGCTGGTGTCGATGCAGGCCACCGCTCGCCGGATCGCCTCTCGCTACGACCGGTTCGACGTGGTCCTCAGTTCCGCCACGGCCGCGTTGCCGCCGCTGGTGGGCGGCCTCGTCGACGACGATCCCGCGCAGACCTTCGAGAACATGCTGGAGTTTCACCCGCTCACCCCGCTGGCCAACATCACCGGCCAGCCGTCGCTGACCGTCCCGGCGCTCCGGACACCCGGCGGGCTGCCCGCCGGCGTGCTGCTCACCGGACGCTACGGCGCTGAGACGACCCTCATTTCCGTTGCGGCACAACTGGAGCGGGCGAAGCGATGAAGAAGGCTCAACTGGGTTTCCTGACCGGGACCCATGTCGTCAACGACCTGTACCAGGGCGCGGTGCCCGCGCTGCTGCCGTTCATGATGAGCGAGCGCCACTACAGCTACGCGGCGGTGTCCGGAATCGCTTTGGCCGCAACGGGTTTGTCCAGCGTGGTGCAACCGGTGTTCGGGATGATCGTGGACCGGTCCGGACGCTCCTGGCTGGCGCCACTGGGTTTCCTCGTGGCTGCCGCCGGAATCGCCGGCGCCGGTTTCGCGAACGGGTACCTGGCCACCTGGGTCTGCGTCGCCATTGCCGGAATCGGAGTGGCCGCCTACCATCCGCCCGCCACCAACCAGGCCCGTGCGGCGGGCGGCAGGTCGCAGCGGGCCATGAGCCTGTTCTCGGTGGGCGGGACGCTGGGCAGCTCGCTCGCTCCCGCGCTCGTCACCGCGGTCGTCGGCTCGCTCGGCCTGTCGGGGACCTACTTGCTGGCGGTCCCGGCTGTGGTGATGGCATTGCTGTGGCTGCTCAATCGTCGCAATGCGCTTGGCGCTGCCGGAAGCGCGGCTAGAGGGTCCGCAGTAGACATTTCGGATGACTGGCGGGCCTTCGGCAGACTGGTCGCGGCGACCGTCGGATGGTCGATCCCTTACGTGACAGTGAGTTCGCTGCTTTCGTTGTACGCGATCCGCGAACTGCACGCCTCGACCGCAGTCGCGGCGGTCACGCTGACCTCGTTCACCCTGGCCGGTGCCGCGGGCACTGTCCTCGGCGGTTGGCTCGGCGACCGGTTCGGCCGCCTGACGCCGATCAGGGCCGGATACCTGCTGGGCGTTCCGGCGCTGGCCGGAGTGGTGTTCAGTCCGAACTATCCCGTGCTGGAACTCAGCACCGTGCTGCTGGGGCTGGCCATGTTCCTGCCGTTCGCCAACCAGGTGACCCTCGCGCAGGACTACCTGCCCACGCGGCCCGGCACCGCCAGCGGGCTGACTCTCGGCCTGGCCATGTCGGTCGGCGGGCTGACCTCGCCGCTGTTCGGCTGGCTGGCCGACGCCGAGGGCCTGCGGTTCACCCTCGGTTCGGTGCTCGCGGTGTTCTGCGTCGCCGTGGTGTTCGCCATCCGGCTGCGCGACCGGGTCCTGCCTGTTCAGCCGTCTTTAGACTCATCTGAGGAGCTGGTGACCTGATACATTGCCGGGCACCAGGCGGAGAGGGGAACACGACATGACGGTCCGGTCGGTGCAGCGAACCTCCTTGGTCGACGCGGCGACGGCGGAACTGCGCAGGCTGATCGGCGAGGGCGAGTGGCCGGTCGGGGCCAAGCTGCCCAACGAGGTCGAGCTGAGCAAGCTGCTCGGCGTCGGCCGGTCCACCGCGAGGGAGGCCGTCCGGGCTCTGATCTCCGCCGGTCAGCTGTACTCCCAGCAGGGCTCGGGCACCTACGTCGCGTCCGCGACCCCACTGTCCGATTTGGACCGCAAGCTGCGCACGGCCGCGGCGATCGACGTGTACGAGGTCCGCGTCGCACTGGAGGTCGAGGCGGGCAGCCTGGCGGCGACCCGACGCACCGCCGCCGACCTGAAGGCGCTCCGCAAGGCGCTCACGGCCCGCGACCGAGCCGATTCACTCCCGGAACTGCTCGACGCGGACCTCGCCTTCCACCGGGCAGTCGTGCTGGCCGCGCACAACCCGGTGCTGATCGACGTGTTCGACTCTTTCCTGGACGCCATGCGCGCGGTCTCCGCCGACGTCACCACCCTGGACACCGCCGAGACCAGCGCGGACGACCTGCACCAGGCCCACCACGGCCTGCTAGCCGCCATCGAGGCCGGTGACGCGGAGGCCGCCGCGCTGGCCACTCGCCGCAACGTCGAGCGCACCTTGGACCAGTTGCGCTAGCAGTGACCCTGCGATTAAACGGCCGTTTTCGGACGGCCTCGCGGGAGCCAGGACTGCGAATAGATCAAAGCGGCGAAGAGAATGAGGCCGCCGATCTCGACCAGGAATTTCGTGTCGTCGGGCACGAGTCGCAGATTGAGCGCGACGTAAAGAAAAGCAAGAACGCCGACGAGAAAACGCCGGATGTCGCTGCGCTGATTGTCGAGGGTAACCGCGACCACGCCGATGACCAGGGGCGCGAGCATGACGAATACCCGTTGAGTGTCGGTGGCGACCATCCGCCCGGCCAAGCAGCAGAGTGCCAGGTAGACGCTGGATACGAGCAGCGGGTTGAGCGGGCCTCGCTGGCGGTACAGCCGGTAGAGCCCGTAGCCGAAGATGATCCAGAAGAAGTGGAACGTATCGAAGAGCGCGGCGTGCTCGCTGCGTTTGTTCGACGACAGCGCGAAGACGATGTTCGAGGCGAGGCTTTGGTTGCCCTGGCCGCTGCCGAAGCTGTAACTGCCCCCGATGAAATTCTGTGCCCACAGGCGGAAGCCGGCATACGCCAACGCCGCGACTGCCGTTGCGAGCACGCCGAACAGCACTTGGCGATCACGCAGTGACCGCGACCGTGTCCAGGCCAACAGCGGGTACAGCGGGGCGAGCAGAAGAGTGGTCTCCTTGTTGATGGTGCCGACGATGATGACGAGGGTGAACAGCAGCAGTTTGCGCTTGAACAACAGCCACAACGCGAGGAGATAGAGCAGATTGTTCAGCGGGTCGACAAGGAAAGGGTTGCTGAACGCGTAGGGGGCGTACCAGAACGTGCAAGAGAGGGCGATCGCCGCGAGCACTGAGGTGAACAGGTGCAGGTTGAGGTGCCGCCAGCAGAATTCGAAGAACACCACGGTGCACGCGAGCGTGACCACGGCGGTGAACCCGAGCCACAACACATCGAGCGAAAGCCCGGTCACCTTGTTCGCCAGATGCACCAGCCACGGGCTGAGCATCCTGAGCGCGAACGGGTTGTCGACCTGCGCCCCGGTGTGTTCGGACATGGCGTAGTAGTTGAGCGCGTCGCCCCAGGCTTTCTCGTGCGCGCGCACGTCGAGCGGCGCGTAGGAGATGAAGTTGATCAGCGACGCGGTTGCCAGCGTCAGATACACCGCCGCCCGCCGGACAGCAGCGCTGCGCGGGGCGGCGGTCTTCCGCGAGACAGGAGCGGACGGCTCGATCCCTGTGGTCACCTGCGAAAGCGTAACCAAGGGCGGCGGCCGCCGATGAGGGACCGGTCGGCAAGCCCGCGTGGCTCGTTCGGTGTTGTGTTCATGCCTTGACCTGGCGCTGAAGAGACATCAAGCGGCTTGGTGATCATTGTGCGCGTCGTCTCACTCGTCAGTGCGACGGTGCGAGGTGCCCGCGTTGTCCGCGCGGGACCGGCCCCGGTCCCGACGGTAACCGCCGTCGCGGCACCCGACGTTCGTCGTAGGCCGGACAGTCTATTTGTCAAAGACGAAGTAACGGCCTGGTCATGAGATCGATTCGTAGATCGAACAGCTCACGGGACAGTGAGCTCGTTGTCGCGTGGCATGGGGAGGTGCCGCGGCAAGCAGGCTGCTCGGTCCCTGCTGACCAGCCCTTCGCTGAACTTTGACCTACCCTCGCCGTCCTTGCGGCGAGGCGATCCGTGCTGGCTACTGTCGTTTTGACGACGAGGGGAACCCGATGCCTCAGAGACCGTTCGTCCGGAGATCCGCAGCCGTCTGCTGCGCCTTCACTGTCGCGTTCGCCGGCGCGGTGAGCGCAGTCGGCACGAACGTCGCCGCCGCGGCCGACACGATCACCTGCCGGGCCAGCGCGGGCGTTTTCTACACCCTCCCGGACACCCATCTCGACCTCGACCGGCACAACGAGCCTGAGACCGGCGCCGTCTCCTGGACGGGCCGGACGACGATCGGGAACGCTTGGGACGGCAAGACTCTCGCCGGCCCTGACGGCCGGATGTACATCGTCGGTTCCGACGGCACGGTACGCCGTCACCGCCGTCTGGCGACGGGTTGGGAGAACGGCGGAGTCAGCCAGACGATCGCGACCGGCTGGTACGGCGTCACCCTGCCGTCCCAGCGGAACCGGACCACGGTCGACGCCACGGGCGACTTCTACTGGACGCACGACAACATCCTCGCGTGGCTGCGCTACGACGAGACCGCGAAGACCTGGACCGAGCGGCGGATCGACACCGGCTGGACGCAGGCCAAATACGATCTGATCGTCGGTGCGGGCGCGGGCGTGTTCTACGCCCGCACCCCCGGCGGCGAGCTCTACCGCTTCCAGTACGACCCGTCGAGCCAGCGGTGGCTCGAGTACGCCCGCCTGGTGGGCAACAGCGGTTGGCAGAACTTCAGCCAGATCGCCTCCGCGGGCGGTGACGTGCTCTACGCGCTGGACAAGAACAACGGGCAGATCAAGTGGTACCGCTATCTCGGCGGTGGCAATTGGGCCGGGTCGAAAGTCGTCGGCACGATCGGCACGGACTACCAGCTGAGCGTCACGACCGACGACTGCAAGCTGGTCGACCCAGGCCTGCCCGCGCGCCCGGTGGTCCCGGTCGTCGCCGACGCGGCGAGCGCGGTCGTCGAAGGCGCCGGCGGCAAGCTCCAGCACTTCTACGTCGACGGCTTCGGCCGGCTGATCCATGGGAGACAGCGGTCCGCGGACCTCACCGTCGTCGACTTCGCCGTGGTACCCGGCTATCAGCAGTACACCGGTACCCCGAGCGCGCTGCGCGCCAGCGACGACAGCCTGCTGGTGACGGCTCTCGGCCAGGACAGCGAGACCCGTCGCAGCACTCAGGCCCCTGCCACCACGACCTGGCCCGCTGCGATCGGGTTCGGAGGCTGGACCCCTGGCGCCGCCGTCCTCGTCCAGCGCGCCGATGTCGGCACGGCATTCGCGGTCGACGGTGCCGGCGTCCTGTGGGCCCGCCCGCAAGATCCGGCCAGCAAACAGTTCCTGCCGTGGCGGGCGCTGCCTTCCTCCGGCCTGACCGCGGACCTGACCGCAGTCGTCCAAACCGACGGGATCGACATCGTCGCCCGGACCACGAGCGGCGCCTACACCAAGGCGACCTACCTCGACGGCACGCTGAGCACGTGGAGCACAGTGCCGGGGACGGGGTGGACCGGCAAGCTCGCCGCCACGGCGAACCCTGACCAGAACCTCGAAGCCTTCGCCGTCCAGCCGGACGGTGCGGTCGTCACCCAGCGCGAGCAGGCGGCGGGCTTCACCGGCACCTGGAAGCCGATTCCCGGAGTCACCGCGCAGGGATCCCCGGCCGCCGCGGTCGACAGCGGCGGCGTGGTCCACGTGGCCGTCCGCGCCACCGACGGCTTCGTCTACGTCAGCCAGCAGAACGCGCCCGGCAGCACCGGCTACCAGACATGGCGGAAGCTGGTCGACTCCCGGACCGGGGCGGCCTACCCGACGGCGACGGACCCGACGTTCACCGGGCTTTCGGCCGGGGGCGTGGCGGTGACCTACCGGGACAGCGACGGCGTCACCTACGCCTTCAGCTCGGGCGCGACGGCCGCTTCCGCGACCACACGCAGCGCGTCCCCGTCGACGGCGTTCACCGGCGGCCCATTGCCGAAGCCGTCTCTCTGACGCATTTTGCCCGACAGGCGGGCGGGCCTCGACGTCGTCGGAGGCCTTGCCCGCCTGTCTCCTAGCCGTGCTGTGGTTCGACCGAAGAGGGCGGGATTCCCCATGTTTTCTCCACGACGCAAGACCGGGCACGCGCACCGGGCCGGGTTGCTGGTCCTCGTCGTCGCGCTGATGGCGGGAGTCGTCGGGCCGTCGATTCCCGCCGGGCCGGACGTCGGCGCTCAGCTGCTGCAGGAGGCCGCGGCCCTCGCGCCGAAGCAGTTGACGGGGACGGCGGGGGAGCAAGCTGGGGAGCAGGCGGGCGAAGCGCGGGGGCAAGCCAATACCGCCGCGCCGAAGTCGCTGCAGGCGAGGTATCCCGCGGTGGCCGCCGGCGAGGTGAAGGTCGGCGCGAACGCCGTGCAGGTCGAACGCCCGCCCGCGCACGTGACCGGGTTCGACGAGAAAACCAGCCGTGAGCTGCCGGACCGGCGTACCGCGACCGACCGGACCTACGCCAACACCGACGGCACTCTCACCACGGAGTTCGGCCAGGAACCAATCAATTTCCGCGCACCCGACGGCAGCTACCAGCCGGTCGACACGACAATCGTCCCCGCTGGCGCCGACTGGTCCAACGCGGCCGACACCGAGCGGCTCACGTTCGCCGCGAAGGCCGCCGAAAGCGATCTCGTCCGGATCGCTGTGGACGGTGAGCACGAATTCGGCTACGGCCTCGGCGGTGCCGTGCCGTCGGCAGGCGCGGTGTCGGGCAGCCGCATCGTCTACCCGGGCGTGCGGCCCGGTGCCGACCTCCGGCTCGACGTGGTGCCCGGCGGCGTCAAGGAAACGCTCGTCCTGAACACGCCGCAGGCCGCGGCGACGTGGGACTTCCCGTTGCGGCTGAAGGGACTCCGGCCGTCCCTTGTGGACGGCCGGATCTCGCTCGCCGACGCCGCCGGACGCGAGCGCGCCCGGATCCCGGCGGGATTCATGACCGACTCCCGGCGCGATCCCGCGACCGGCGACCCCGCCCGGTCCGAAGGCGTGACCTACGAACTGGTGGAGAACGCCGGTGCGTTCACGCTCCGGGTGAAGCTGGACGCGAGCTGGCTGAACGATCCCGCGCGGGTCTACCCGGTGGAGGTCGATCCCAGCGTCGAGACCGCGGCGTCCGACGGCGGGGCCGTGTTCCAGAACGGATCCCGGCTCGACGGCGGGACGGAACTGAAAATCGGGACGACCGGGCCGATCAAGGCCGCGAGCTATCTGTCCTTCGGCGGCGTGGAGAACCGGCTTCGCAACCACAAGATCCTCGGTGCTCAGCTCACGCTGAAGAGCACGTGGTCCTGGTCGTGCCAGCCGCGGCCGGTGACGGTGCACGGCGTCACGGCGCCGTGGAACACCGCGTCCGGCTTCCCCGGCCCCGGCTTCGGTCCCGCTCTCGCGCAGGAATCCTTCGCCCACGGCTACATCGGCCTCCAGCAGCACGCTTCGAGCTGCCCGTCGGCGACCGAACTGATCCCGCTCGGGACCGGCGGCCGCGATCTCGTGCAGCGCTGGGTCACCGGCGCGCAGCCCAACTACGGCCTCGCGGTCCGCGCCTCGGAAACCGACCCGTACGGCTGGAAGAAGTTCACCGGCAACCGCACGGCGAACCCGCCGCGGCTGTTCGTCACGCACACCGCTTACGACGCCGAATACCGCGTCGACCGCGGCGTTCCCCAGCCTCCGGTGACCCGCACCCAGGCCGGCAAGGTCAAGATCACCGTCACCAACCGCGGCGCCGACACCTGGACCGCGGCGGGCTTCGCACTCGGCTACCGGGTCTTCACCGCGGCCGGGGCGCCGGTCGGGGCGGTCGAAGCCGCCTCCCTGCCCAACGACGTGCCTCGTGGCGCTTCGGTGACGCTCGACGCCACTGTCAAGGCGACCGAGCCGGGCAATTACCTGTTCGACTTCAGCATGCTCCGTCGCGGCGGAGCATGGTTCACCGACGAGCAGATCCCGCCGACCCGCCTGTCGATGACCGTGTTCGACGTCCCCCCGATCGTCAAGGCGCAGTACCCGCCGAACGGCTTCTCGGCGGCCACGCTCACCCCGCAGCTGTGGGCCGACGCGGTCGACGTCGACGCCCCGGTGTCCTCGACCCTCAAGTACCGCTTCGAAGTGTGCGAGAACTACGTCGCCAAACCGGACGGAACGCTGACCGGTGTGTCCTGTGTGGATTCCGGCTACGTCGCCAAGCGGACGTGGACCGTCCCGGCGGGGGCGCTGCGCTGGAGCAAGGACTACCAGTGGCGCGTTTTCGCCTACGACGGGCACGCCGAGAGCGAAAAGCTCACTCCGAGCCACCTGCTCACGGCGGTTCCGCAGCCGGAGATCACCTCGCACCTGGCGAACGCGCCCTACAGCGGCGCGCAGCGGGACTTCGACCCGCAGACGGGCAACTACTTCTCGAGCGCGGTCGACGCGGCCTTGCAGGTGACGGGACCGGAACTGACCGTCGCCCGCACGTACAACAGCCTCGACCCCCGTACCGACCTGACGTTCGGCGCGGGCTGGTCGACGCGCTACGACATGAAGGTCGTGCCCGACGACGACGGCTCGGGCAACGTCGTGGTGACCTATCCCGACGGCCAGCAGGTTCGATTCGGCCGCAACAGCGACGGCACTTTCGCGCCGCCGCCGGGCAGGCAGGCGAACTTCCGGATCGAGGTCGAGGCGGCCGGCGGCGGCTGGGTGCTGACGGACAAGGCCGCCACGCTCTACCGCTTCCGTCCCGACGGCCGGCTCATCGAGATCTACGACCAGGCCGGCCACCACGTCGAACTCGACTACGGCACGCCGGAGCACCTGCGCCGGGCGATCAGCCGCACCAGCGACCGGGTCCTCTACTTCACATGGACCGGCAACCACGTCACCTCGGTGAGCACCGACCCGATCGACGGCAAGCAGCTGACGTGGACCTACACCTATGACGGCGACCGGCTGACGAAGGTCTGCGACCCCGACGGCGGCTGCACCGGCTATGACCACACGGCGGGTTCGCACTACCGCAGCTCCGTCGTCGATGCCCGCCCCTCGTCGTACTGGCGCTTCGCGGAGACCGCCGGCACCGCCGCCGCGAGCGAGAACGGGCTCAAGCTCGGCAAGGACTCCGGGACGTACCAGGACGTAGTCCTGGGGCAGCCGGGGCCGCTGGCCGGAACCGGGACCGCGGCGACGTTCAACGGCACCTCGTCGGCGGTGACCCTGCCAGACGGCCTGGTCCGCAAGAATCGTGACCTGGCCGTCGAAATGTGGTTCCGCACCACGGCGGGCGGCCCGTTGTTCGGCTATCAGCGGGCGCCGATCAACGGCACTCCGACCGGCGCGGTGCCCGCGCTGTACGTCGGCACGGACGGCAAGCTGCGCGGGCAGTTCTGGAACGGCAGCGCGGCCCCGATCACCTCGGCGGCGGCGGTCAACGACAACGCGTGGCACCACGTGGTGCTTTCCGGGGCCCTGGCCACCCAGACGCTCTACCTCGACGGCCGGGCCGTCGGCACGGCCCAGGGCGAGATCGCGCACGACGACGTGGTCTACAACCAGATCGGCGCCGCCTACACCGTCCCGCCGTCGGCCTGGCCGGCCTGGGGGACCGACGCGCGCCGTTTTTTCTCGGGGCAGATCGCCGAAGCCGCGTATTACGAGTATGCCGTCGGTCCGACGACCGCGGCGGCCCACTTCCAGGCGCGTTCGGCGGCCAGCTCGCTGGCCAAGATCACCCTGCCCAGCGGCCGGGTGGCCGCGCAGCTGAGCTATGACACCGCCGCCGACCGCCTCACCGAGGTCGTGGACCGCAACGGCGGGCACTGGGGCGTCGGCCGCCCGGTCGTGACCGGCACCGAGAACAACCTGGTCCGCACGACGCAGGTCACCGATCCCGGGAACCGCCTGCACTTCTACGACTACGACCCGGCGCGGGGCCGCGTACTGCGCTACATCGCTCCGCTGGGCCAAGGCATCCGTCCGGAGGACCGGCGCGACGGCGACGGCAACCCGTTGCCGCCGGACAAGCCGTCTTGCGATCCGTCGGCGCCCCAGGACCCGAGCGACCCGTCGTACTGCGGCGGTCCGGTCGGCGGCGACGGCACGTGGGTCGGAGGACCGGTCAACGGCCAAGGCGTCCGGACCTACGACTACGACGACAAGGGCTTCCAGACCACGATCGGCGACGAGCTCGGCAACACCGTCGTCCTGACCAACGACGAGCGCGGCAACGTCCTCGCCCGCAAAACCTGCCGCGTCGCGCCTGGCGACTGCCAGACGTCGTACTCCAGCTACTACGTGAACACAGCTGACGTCACGGACCCGCGCAACGACAAGCTCCTGTCCGTCCGCGACGCGCGCTCGGCGAACGCGGACGATCCGGCGTACGCGACGACCTACACCTACACGGATGTGGGCGTCCGGGGCTTGCTGGCCACGGAGACTGCCCCGGACGGCGCGGTCACTCGCCACAAGTACTCGGACGGCACGGAAGCGGCGGTCGGCGGCGGCAATGTGCCCGCCGGTCTGCGTCTGCAGACAACCGACCCGCGCAACGGCGTCACCAGCTATTCCTATTACCGCAACGGCGACTTGGCGAAGGTCACCGACCCGGCCGGTCTTTCCACGACCTATGCCTACGACGTCTTCGGTCGCAAGAAGACCGAAACGCGCAGCAGCGCTTCCGATCCGGCCGGGGCGACGACGACCTACGTCTACGACTCCCGGTCGCGTCAGACCGCCGCGACCGGGCCGGGTGTGGCCAACGCGATCACCGGCGTCACGCACACCGCGCAGACGCTGATCGGCTACGACGCCGACGGCAACGTCGTCCGTACCGAGGACAAAGACCTGACCGGCGGCGACGCAGCGCGGATTACGACGACCGGTTACGACGACTTCGGCAGGGCGAACCGGGTCGTCGACCCGGAAGGCGGGGTCACCTCCTCCGGCTACGACCCGTTCGGCAACCGCGTGTGGACGGTCGACGCCGGCGGGAACAAGTACGAATTCGGTTACACCGCGCGCAACGCACTGGCCGAAGTCCGGCTGCGAGCCTGGAGCGGCCAAGCGACCGATCCGGCGAGCGGGGGTGGCGACACTGACGGCGCTGGCGACACGACTTCCGCGCCGACCTTGGTTCTCGCGTCGTACGCCTACGACCTCGCCGGCCGGAGGGTGCGCGAGACCGACTCGATGGGGCGCACCACTCGATACCAGTACTTCGGGGACGGCAAGGTCTGGAAAGTCGTCGCCCACGACCTGCGCGATCCGTTCAACCCGGCGGCTCCCAAGCGCGATGTGACGCTGCAGGAGTACACCTACGACGCCGCCGGGCAGAAGACCCGGCTGACCGAGCCCGGCGGGCGCGTCACGACGTTCGAGTACGACGCGTCCGGCCGCGGAACGGCACAGACGGTCGATCCCGCGGGGCTGGCCAACCGGACCGAATGGACGTACGGACCGGGCGGCGACGTCGTCAAGACCGTCCACACCGGACAAAGCTCGAACAGCACCCGGCTGGACCTGGGCAACCGGGAGACCGTCGAGTACGCCTATGACCCGGCCGGGCGCCAGACTGGCCGGTCGGTGGTCAAGAGCGCGACCGAGAAGCTGACCACGACCTACCGCTACGACGAGCGCGGCCAGGTCACCGCGATCACCTCGCCCCGCGGCACTGTCCGCGACGCGGACCCGGCCGCGTTCACGACGAATCTGACCTACGACAAGCTCGGCCGGCTCGTCCGGACCGCGCAGCCGCTCGTAGCGGCCGAGACCGGGGGTGCCGCGCCCGCACAAATGCGCCCGGAAACCGTTGCCGGGTATGACACTTTCGGCAACCAGACCGACACGAAGGATCCGAACGGAAACGTCCGGACGGTTGGCTACGACCGGGCCGGCCGGATTGTCAAGGCGGCGTCGCCCGACTACCGGAAACCGGGGGACACCGCAGCGGCGAAGGTCGCGACGACCCGGCAGTACGACGCGCTCGGCAACTTGCTGAGCGTCACGGACCCGGCCGGCGCGATCACCCGGTACCGGTACGACCAGCTCCGCCGGCCGGTGGAACGCATCGATCCGGCTCCGGCCGCCGGCGATCAGCCGGGCGGAGTGTGGCAGTACGGCTACACGACCGAAGGCGACGTGCTGTCGATCACCGGACCGACCGGGTCGCGGACGGAGGCCACCTACGACGACTTCGGACGGCAGGTCACTGCTACCCGGCTCGAGCGCTACCCGGCGCCGGCCGCCTATACCACCAAGCTTCGCTACGACGACGCGGGAAACCTCGTCTCGTCGACGGCTCCGACCGGTGAAACCACGAAGAACGAGTACGACGTGCTCGGTCAGCGGACCGCCGCCACGGACCCGGCAGGCGTCGTCTCGCGGTTCGGCTACGACTTCGCCGGACGCCAGGTAAGGCTGTCCGACGGCCACGGCCGGACCGGCTACGCGAGCTACGATCCCGCTGGCCGGGCGACGGGGTTCTACAGCCTGGATCCGGCCGAGCATGTGCTGCGCAAGAGCGAATCCGGCTACGACGCGGACGGCAACAAGATCTCGGCGACCGATGCTCTGGGCCGGGTGACCCGCTTCGGCTACGACGCCCGCGGTTCGCTGGTCCGGCAACAAGAGCCGGTCTCCGACACGGCGTCGATCACGACCTCGTTCGGCTACGACCCGGCGGGCAACCGGACGAGGTCGACCGACGGCCGCGGCAACAGCACGATCGAGACGTACAACTCGCTGGGCCTGCCGGAGTCGGTCGTCGAGCCGGCGACCGCGGCGCATCCGGCCGCGGAAGACCGCACCTGGACGACGTCCTACGACACCGCGGGCCGGCCGGTGACCGTCCGGGCGCCGGGCGGGGTAGTCCGGCAGCGGACGTTCGACGCGCTCGGACGCCTGACGCTCGAGACCGGGACCGGCGCCGCTCAGCCGACCTCGGACCGGGTCCAGCGGTTCGACCCGGCCGGTCGGTTGCTGGCGGTGAGCGCGCCGGGCGGAGAGAAGACGTTCGCTTACGACGACCGGGGCGACTTGCTCACCAGCGCCGGCCCGTCGTCGGGCACCGCGACCTATTCCTACGACGGTTCCGGGCGGCTGACGCAACGAGCCGACGGCGCGGGCACGGCGATCTTCGGATACGCGAAGGGCCGCCTGTCGACCCAGCAGGACGGGCTGACCGGCGTACGGCAGACGCTCGGTTACGACGATGCCGGCAACCTCGGGTCCGTCGACTACGGCGGGGGCCGCGTCCGCTCCTACGGCTACGACGACCTCGGTCGCCAGACCAGCGACGAGCTCAAGGGCGGCGACGGCGCGACCCTGGCCGCGCTCGCATACAGCTACGACCTGGACGACCGGCTCACCGGCAAGAAGACGACCGGACTGGCGGGAGCCGGGGATAACGCGTACGGCTACGACCAGGCCGGCCGGCTCACCTCCTGGACAAGCGGGAGCACCGCGACCGAGTATTCGTGGGACGCTTCGGGCAACCGCGTCCGCGCAGGCGACCGGACCTCGACGTTCGACGAACGGAACCGCCAGCTGACCGACGGCTCGGACGCACTGACGTGGAGCGCACGAGGAACCCTGGACACCCGCACCGGCCCTGCCGCGACGACGGAATCCGGGTTCGACGCGTTCGACCGCATGGTGAAGCAAGGCGCGGCAACGTATTCCTACGACGGTCTCGACCGGACGTCGTCGAGAAACGATCAGCCGCTGACCTACGACGGCACCAGCCTCGACCTGACCTCGGACGGCACGTCCAGCTTCTCCCGGGGACCGCAAGGCGAACTGCAAGCTCAAGGCAGCGGCGGAAGCAACCAGCTTGCTCTCACCGACCAGCACGCCGACGTCATCGGCAGCCTGTCGCCGGCGGGCGGGCTCGCCGGCTCTTCGAGCTTCGACCCGTTCGGGGCGCGGACGGCGCAGACCGGAGCGACGTCGTCGCTGGGTTTCCAGTCCGACTACACGGATCCGGCGACCGGCTCGGTCGACATGGGGGCGCGCTGGTATTCGCCGGGCTCGGGCACGTTCAGCGCCCGCGACGGCGTGCCGTTGCCCAGCAACCCTTCGGCCGCGGCGAACCGCTTCGCCTACGGCAACGCGAGCCCGGTCAACGGCATCGACCGGGACGGTCATTCCACCGGGACCCTCGCTCCGCCCGGCACCGGAGGAAAGGTCGGGGAAAAGACCTTCGAGAGCATCTTCGGCCGGCTGGGCGGCCGGCTTTTCGGACCGCTGGGAAATCTCTACAACTTCTTCTGGAACGTAGACCCCGCCGGCTACGGGTGCGAGATCAGCGACTCGGCCGGGCGGCCTTGCCCGGGTCTGAGCCCGATCAAATGGCGGGCGTATTGCCACGGGCACCCGTCTGCCTGCCTGCCCGCTGTCGACACGAGCAGCTGGGGCAAGAGCGACCGCAGCTGGAACCCGTCCTGGCGTCCCGGCAGGACGCAGACCGTCAGCCCGCCCGGGCCCGGCGGCCGCGGCGGACCCCAGCACCTGCCGCGCAGGGGCGGGTGGCCGCAAGGAGGCGGGGGCGGGTGCTGGTGCCCGCCTCCGCCGCCTCCTCCGCCGCCCGGCATCCAGGCGCGGATCGACCAGAACGAGAAGGCGCGCAACGTAGCCGACCCGATTCCGGACAAGGCCAAGAACCTGTACTACGGCGGCGGTGTGGTCTCGTCCGATCCGAACCTGCCGGCGAACGCGGTGGCCGGCCTGCTCGGAGGCCTGCAGGATCTGGCCAGCATCTACCAGGGCTTCCTTCAGCAGATCCTGGACCCGAAGAACCCGGTCGTGCGCGACGCGGATCTGCCGATCCTGTCGCCACTGCTGCCGGCTCAGGTTTCGGCCTGGGACAACTGCGGCGGCGGCGTGCTCCGCGACGATTTCAACGGCGGGGCCGCGAGAACCGGAGTGTTCTGCGAAGCCGGCGAGGTACCCGGCAATGGTCGTGACGGAGCCAGCGAGAGGCCGACGACTCGGGATGCGAATGGCTTCCGCTTGCCAAACGCCAACTTCCCGCCCCGTCAAGATGTATTGGATGAAATGAGGCGGCAGCCTATTGACGTAGCCGAGTTCGACTGTTCCGAGATCGCGGAAAATTTGTTGGCTGCGGCATGTCAGACAGGGAAGATCGTCTCGTTCAAGGGAAAAGGGGAGGGCTTGATTGTTCCGGAAGGTTTGGGTACGGAGGAGTACTCCTATCATCAGGTGTACACTGATGGCAGGTATGCATACGATCCGCGCCTGAGCATGAACGCCATCCCGTGGGGAGACTACATGAGAAGAATGAGATCCCTTAACGACGGCTTGCGGTGGGGAAGGCCGGGATTTGCGGGTCCGTTCTCGTGATGGACGCGACGTCTGTGCGCGAAGCGCTTTCGGTTTGCGGCGCGATTGCTTGGTCGCGGATTTCCGTCGGCGTTGACCCGGTAGACGGGTTGGTTCGGATACCCTTTGTGGTCTGGCGTTACGATGATCCGCCTAGTGGTCTGAGCGATCGATTCAATGTGATTGTGGAAGAGTTTCCCGGGGCATTTGATTGGCGCTTCGAGAGTTTGAGCAGAAATTGGACCCTTACTTCGAGCTTGGGGCGACGAAGCGTGCTCCCTGCCGCTCATCACAATGCCGAGGAAATGAATCGAATCAAGAGAACATCCCAGCAATCCTGTATCGATGCGACCAGGGAGTTGGAGATTATTATGGATAAGTTTGCTGACCGCTGATAAGGGCGGGCGGCAGTGCGAAAATCGTCGAACGACGAGTATGGCGGAGTGATAGGCTGGCACCGACGCTGACTTCGCGCTGAATGTCGCCAACCGGGCCCGTGGCACCGGTGCCAGCCAGCTCGATGCCGCCAAGGCAGCGGCCAGTACGCCGCCGAACGGGCTCGCGAGCGAATAGGCGGGCCGTGCCACCACATCCGCATTGCCCACTTGCCTAAGGGGCCGCGCGCATTGAGCTGGGCTACAAGCGCCGCGAGAATTCGCTCGATTTCAGAAGGCATTGAGGGAATGCGAGACAGGGCCTCGCGTTCCACCTTGCGGGGCACTGTGCAGCAAGGTTGTGGTCTAGCGCTGTATACATGCCAGCTGTTTTCCTGGTCCGTCTCGAGCAACACCGGAGACAGCAGCATGAATGACTACTCGAAGTGTGCTGTGTAGCGACTGAACCGCACGCAACGACCCATGCCGCATGCGGGATGTGTTCGAACGGCTGGAGCTAGCCTGTGCGAAAGACGAAAGCGCCGCTCAGTGCATGGCGGTGACCGGCCAGGCCGTCCGCGTGGATCACGAAGGCTGGGCGTTCACGGCGACTGCACGAAGAAGCCCTTGAGCGACAAGCAGGCCTGCCTCAAGCAGACGGTCACCTGCCAGGCCACGGACATCTGAATCGGATTCCTGATAGCGCTGCGCCACAAGACGTTCGGCCCCACCGGGCCGCCGCCGCACCTGAGCCCGCTCATCGGGCACACGGTGTTCGACGTTCTCGCCGACCCGGTCCCGTGACACATTGTCACCGTGGCCGTTCCCGGCAGCCGGGCCAAACCATCGGAGATGAAGTAGCGCTGGGTTCCCGCCCGCCGCCTCGCGGGCCAGTGATGTCGGACGTCGCTGTCGCTGGTCTGTTCGAGGGGTGCTCGTCTGTTTCTCGTCATCTACCGGTCCGCGTGCGGTTTCGGTTCCGGTTCGGCGGAAGGAACTGCGGTGGGCGCGTTGACTGGTGCGGGATTCGGTGAGGCGATGGCTGCTCGACGGGGTGCGGCGCGTGTGTCTGGCCAGGTGCCGGGAGTCGTGCGGTTCGCGTTTTACGGGCGGATGTCGACTTCCGAGTCCCAGGATCCGCGGACGTCGCGTGCGTGGCAGTGCGCGGTGGCGGACGAGCTGGTCGTCGTCGGCGTGGCGGGCCAGCGCGGTCAGGCAGGTGTCCTCGTCGAGCTGGGCGGCGGCGTAGTTGCGGTGCTCGATTGGGGAGACGGCCCGGTCGAGTCTGCCGGGCCGTCCTGGCGAGGTTTGGCGGATACGCACGGTCGGCCCGCCGTTGACTCGCTGTGTTGTGACCGTCGATGTCGCCTCCCGAGGTTGCATCCGAGGGCTGCGCCGTTATCCTGCGACTAAGCGGCCGCTTAGCGGTGGCTGTCCAGCGGCGGACAAGGAGACGGTGTGGTGGAGTCGTTCAAGGATCGCGTTGCCCTGGTCACCGGGGCCAGCCGGGGGATCGGGCTGGCCATCGCGAAGGGGCTTGTCGAGCGCGGGGCCAAGGTGGTCATCACGGCGCGCAAGCCGGAGCCGCTCGCCGAGGCCGTCGAGTTGCTCGGCGGGCCGGACGTCGCGGTCGCGGTGCCCGGCAAGGCCGACGACGCCGCGCACCAGCAGGAGGCGGTCGCCGCCGCGGTCGAGAGGTTCGGCAGTCTCGACATGCTGGTCAACAACACCGGCATCAACCCGGTTTATGGCCCGATGGTGGACATCGACCCGGCCGCGGCGGCCAAGATCTTCGCGGTGAACGTGGTCGCGCCGCTGTCGTGGATCCGCGTCGCGCGGGACGCGTGGATGGGCGAGCACGGCGGGTCGGTGGTCAACGTCGCCTCGATCGCGGGCATCCGCACCTCGCCGGGCATCGGCATGTACGGCGTCAGCAAGGCCGCGCTGATCCGGCTCACTCAGGAGCTCGGCGGCGAACTCGGCCCGAAGATCCGGGTGAACGCGGTGGCTCCGGCGGTGGTCAAGACGCAGTTCGCGACCGCGCTTTACGAGGGGCGCGAGGAAGAGGTCGCGGCGTCGTATCCGCTGAAGCGGCTCGGCGTGCCGGAGGACATCGCGGGTGCGGTGGCGTTCCTGCTGTCCAGCGAAGCGGGCTGGATGACCGGGCAGACGGTCGTTCTCGACGGTGGCGTGACGCTCGGCGGCGGCCTGTGAGCGCCGGGGTCGTCATCACCGGCGGTGGTGGCGGGATCGGAGCGGCGCTGGCACGTCGGTTCGCCGCGGACGGTGCCCGCATTGTCGTCGCGGACCTCGACGGCGACCGCGCGGCCGAGGTCGCGGCGGAGGTCGGCGGCACGGCGTTCGCCGGGGACGTGGCAAGCGAATCCGGCGTGGCGGACCTGATCACGGCCGCCCGCGAAACGCTGGGCGAGATCGACGTTTTCTGTGCCAACGCCGGGGTAGCGCCGTTCGGCGACGCCAACGCGGACGAGGATGCGTGGTCGCTGGCGTGGGACGTCAACGTGATGGCGCACGTCCGCGCGGCCCGGTTGCTGCTGCCGGCGTGGCTGGAGCGCGGCGAGGGCCGGTTCGTCGCGACGGTGTCCGCGGCGGGCGTGCTCACCAGCCTCGGCTCGGCGCCGTATTCGGTGACCAAGCACGGTGCGCTGGCGTTCGCGGAATGGCTGTCGGCCACGTACCGGCACCGCGGGATCAGCGTGCAGGCGATCTGCCCGCAGGGCGTGCGCACCGCGATGCTGGAGGAGACCGGCGAACGCGGCAAACTGCTGATGGGCGCGTCCGCGATCGACCCGCCGCAGGTGGCCGACGCGCTGTTCGCCGCCATCGCCGAGAACCGGTTCCTGGTGCTGCCGCACGCCGAGGTCGCCGAGTTCTATGCCTTGCGCGCCACCCAAACCGACCGCTGGCTCGGCGGGATGAACAAGCTGCAGCGGAAAATGGAGGAACTGCCCGGCGACGCGTGACCCCGATATTCTCCTCGCGGCGGCACGGAGCCGCAGGGGAGAACAGGGAGCCGGAATGACCGCACCCGCGCGGGCCGACGTGTCGCGCATCGCCACCGCCAGTTTCATCGGCACCGCCACCCGAGTTCTACGATTTCTACATTTACGAAAACCGCGGCGGCGCTGGTGTTCGGGAAGGTGTTCTTCCCGACGTTCTCCTCGACCGCCGGGGTGCTGGCCTCGCTCGGCACCTTCGCGGTCGGGTTCGTCGCGCGCCCGGTCGGCGCGGTCCTTTTCGGACACTGGGGCGACCGGATCGGCCGCAAGTCCATGCTGGTCACGTCCCTGCTGGTGATGGGACTGTCCACAGTGGCCGTCGGACTGGTCCCGGGATACGGCACCCTCGGCCTCTGGTCGCCGATCCTGCTGGTGGTACTGCGTTTCGTGCAAGGCATCGGCCTCGGCGGCGAATGGGGCGGCGCGGTGCTGATGTCGACCGAGTACGCGCCGCCGGGCAAACGCGGGCTGTACTCCGCGTTCCCGCAGCTCGGCCCGGCCATCGGATTCGTGCTGGGCAACCTGCTGTTCCTGGTGCTGGACGCGGTGCTCCCTCCCGCTGAGTTCTTGTCCTGGGGCTGGCGGCTGCCGTTCTTGTTCTCCGCGGTGTTGCTGGCAGTCGGCTTCTACATCCGGATCAAGATCGCCGAGACGCCGGTTTTCCAAGCTGCTTTGGACAAGGCCGAACAGGCGAAAGTCCCGTTGTTCGAACTGCTTCGGAAACAGCCGCGAGTTCTGGTGCTGTCGACGCTGTCGTTCGTGCTCGCGCACGCGCTTTTCTATACGGTGACGACTTTCTGCCTTTCACTGGCGACGACGACTCTCGGCATCCCGCGCAAGACTGTCCTGATCGGCCTGCTCATCGCGGCCACGGTGATGGGCGTGGCGACGCTGGTGTTCGCGATGAAGTCCGACCAGTGGGGCCGCCGACGGCTGAGCGCGGCGGCCGCGGTTTCCGTTGTGGCGTGGGCGTTTCCGCTGTTCGCTCTGCTGCAGACGGGAAACCCGGTGTTGCTGACGCTCGGCTTTGTCGGCGGCTTGGCGTGTTTCGCGATGCTGTACGGGCCGATGGGCGCGTTCCTGCCGGAGCTGTTCCGGGTGCGGTACCGGTATTCCGGTGCGTCCATCGCGTACAGCGTGGCGGGGGTGATCGGCGGCGGGGTGGTGCCGTTGATCTCGACGAACCTGTGGGCGTCGACCGGTTCGACGGTGCCGGTTTCGCTGGTGCTGGTGGCGCTCGGGGTGCTGAGCTTCGCGTGCGTGCTGAGCCTGCCGGAAACCCGGGACCACGACTTCTCCGACGGGCTCGGCGAGGGGACCGCCGCCGGCCGGTCCTGACTTTCGGACCCACCCGGGCGGGGGATAAACCCGGCGCGACGCACCGTTTCCCGCTCGGTGCGCCGTTCGGGCTGCGGCTCTTGACACGCCGATTTGGTCTAGTCCAGTGTGTGACGGCACCCTTCCGGGTGCACTCCTCCCGGGTTGATCCCGCCGCCTCAAACCGGAGGTGTTCCGTGGCGCCCGTGGGAGGAACACGATGAAATCAGTGCGTCGGCTGGCCGCGCTCGCGGCGGCGGCAGGGGCGGCTCTCGCGACCGCGGCCGGGGTGGCCACGGCCGCACCCGCGTCCGCCCCGCAGCTCGCGGCGGCTCCGGACCCGGTTCTCGCTTCGCCGTACCTGTACCAGTGGGCGGGGCAGACCAGCGCGTCGGCGGCGATGTCCGCGACCGGGATCAAGACGTTCACGCTCGCGTTCATGCTGTCGGACGGCTCGTGCAACCCGAAGTGGGACGGCGACCGCTCGCTGACCGGCTCGGACAAAACCCTGATCAAGAGCATCCGCGACGCGGGCGGCGACGTCATCCCGTCCTTCGGCGGCTGGTCCGGCACGAAACTGGGCGCGAAATGCTCGTCGGCCAGCGCGCTCGCGGGGGCGTACCAGAAGGTGATCGACGCGTACGGGCTCAAGGCGATCGACCTCGACATCGAGAACACCGACGAGTTCGAGAACGCGACGGTGCAGGATCGGATCCTGAACGCGGTCAAGATCACGAAGCAGAAGAACCCGGGCGTGCGCGTCGTGATCACCATCGGGACCGAGACGTCCGGCCCGAACGACTGGGGCAAGCGGCTGATCAAGCAGGCGAAGGCGATCGGCGCGCCGGTGGACGTGTGGTCGGTGATGCCGTTCGACTTCTCCAGCGGCGGCGACATGGCGGGCAAGACGAAGTCCGCGGTGGACGGTCTCGCGGGACAGCTGAAGTCGACGTTCGGCTGGGACAGCGCCACGGCGTACCGGCACGCGGGCCTGTCGTCGATGAACGGCAAGACGGACAACGCCGGCGAGGTCGTCTCGGTGGCCGACTTCACCGCGATCCGCGACTACGCGACCAGCCACCACTTGGGCCGGTTCACCTTCTGGGCGACCAACCGGGACTGCTCGGGCGGCGGGGAGTGCAGCGGAATCTCGCAGCCGAAGTACGCGTTCACGAAGATCGTGGCCGGATACCACGGCTGACCGGGTCCGGCCTGAGCCCGGGCTGCACTTGGCTTGGCCGGTGTGAGCCTGGGTTCGAGTCCGAGCTTGGCGACGAGGCCGCCGTTCCGAGGGGCGCGGCCTCGTCGCCAGCTGCTGTGCGTCCGGTGCCGCGGCAGGGGAAAGCTGGCAGCGGCGGGTTCCGGCACGGTCGCTTCGTGACCGGGCGGAGCCGGTCTTGGTCAGGCAGGGTGGCGGGTGGGCGGCGTTCCGCGCGGTCGCCTAGCCCGGTTGCCCGCGACGGCTGCCTGCTTCCGCCGAGCGGCCACAGCTTCATGACGGCGCGCGTGGACTTGATCGCGGTTGTCTTCGACATGCGCGGCGCGGTCGATCGCGTGCCGCAGTCCCTGGGCGGCGGTCCAGGCCCGCCAATTGGCCTGCGTCGGCGGGGTTTCGGGATGGTCGAGGACGTTGAGCATCCAGGCCGCCCGCACGCGGGTTTCCGCTGACTCGCTCAGCGCGGCCTCGGCCAGAGCGGACCGCAGCCAAGGGCAGTCCAAGCGAAGTGCGAGCCGCGAGTAGTAACGGTCATATGCCTCCTGGCGGCGGTGGACCGCACCGGCGACCAGGTCGGCGAGTTCGTCCTCGAACGGGGCGAGCGACGGTGCGTCGCACAGGCCCCGCAGCAAGAATTTTTTGATGTTCCATACGGAATTGCGCGGCAGCCCCGGCGGCAAGAACACCGCTTTGGCGTGGTGGTTCTCCCACCGCGGCCAGGCGATCTGCTCTCTGCTGACCCGGCACGCATCGCGGCGAAGGGCGATCAGGTGCACCACCCGCCGGATCTCGGCGGCACTGGGCGCACGGCCGGTCCGGCGACGGTTTCGCACTGGCTCAGCATGGCACGCCGAGAGCGGCGCCGGACCGATGCGGACGTTCCCGTCGGCTGCCTGCTCGTCGGGGCGGAGTCGTGGGAGCGTCTCCGGAAGTCACGGTCTGGAGCGCTCAGGTTCGCCGGTTAGGTGTTCACGGGCTGAGACTGCGGCCACCAACATCAATTCCGGCGTCCGGCACTTGCGCCCTGGAAGCCCTGCCAGCTGTTCTCACTTAGCACTCAGCACCCGCCGCACGAAGTCCGTCTTCCGAGCCGTGTACTCCTCCCGATCAGGCACCTCCTCAGCCAGCCGCCGCTTCACCGAGGCGTACTCCGCCGCCAACCCAGGATCCGCCCGCAGCGCGTCCCGGAACTCCAGCTGCGCCTGCCACCTCGGATGTCCCTCCGGCAGCAGATGCAGATGCGCCACCCGATGCCGCCCCTCCGCATCGGGCAGCACGAAAAACCGTCGCCAAGGCGCCGCGACATCCAGTTCCGGCGGCACGAAACACCACCCGTCAGCGGAAAGCACCGGCACCACTGCCGAGACCGTCTCCGGTGACAGATCCCGCATCGAGGCCATCACATCGAGCACCGGTTTGGCCGCCAAACCGGGCACCGCCGTAGAGCCGACGTGCTCTGCCTTCCCCAGCGCGAGCCACGGCGCGAGCAGTCGCGCGAGCTCCGCGCACAATGCGGAGCCCCGCGACGCCCACGTCGGATCCGGGGGATGGATTTCCGGCCGCTCATAGGCCCAATCCGGGGTCTCGGACATACCGGCCACCGTGACCCCGGCCACCGACAAAAAACGTCAGGCAGGCAGATCCACCAGATCAGCCAGCCGAGCCCGATGCCGCCCCGGCGTGCCGAAAGCGATCTGATCGCTCTTGGCCCGTTTGAGATAAAGATGCGCCGGATGTTCCCACGTCATCCCGATCCCGCCGTGCAGCTGGACAGCCTCCTCGGCCGCGTGCACCGCGATCGGCGACACCCGCGCCTGCGCGACCGCCACCGCGATCGGCACGTCGTTCCCGGTCGCCAGCGCATCCGCCGCGTACCGAGCTGTCGCGCGTGCGTTCACCAGTTCCGTGTACAGGTTCGCCAACCGGTGCTTCAGCGACTGAAAACCCCCGACCGGGCGGCCGAACTGGTACCGCCCCTTCAGGTAAGTCACAGTCTCGGTCAACGCCCACTCAGCGATACCGGTCTGCTCCGAAGCCAGCAACCCAGCCGCGGTGGTCAACGCGGTCTCCAAAGCTTCCGCAGCAGCCGAGCCAGTGCAAATCACCTGTGCCGCAGCGGAATCCAGCGTCACGTCAGCAACCCGGCGCGTCAGGTCCAGCGACACAGCCTCAGTCACGGTCGCCGCCGAAGCGTCCACTGCGTAAAGCCCAGGGCCATCAGGACCGACAGCCGGAACCACCAGCAGATCCGCGACCGACGCATCGGCCACTGTGGACACTCGCCCGGTCAAGGTTCCGTCGAGAAAGGAAACCGTGGCGGGGAAAGCGGAACCCGGAGCAGCCGACAACGGCACCGCCAGCGCGCCGATCACCGAGCCGGAAGCGAGCTGGGGGAGCAGCTCCGAGCCCGCGGCCAGCAACGCGGCAGTCGCGAGCACGGCACTGCCCAGGTAAGGCACTGGCGCGACGCTCCGGCCCAGTTCCTCCATGACGACCGCGACCTCGCGCGTCGAAGCCCCGTGTCCGCCAAGGGATTCCGGCACCATGAGCCCGGCGGTCCCTAGGTCGGCGGCCAAGGTCTTCCACAGGGCGAGGTCGTACGGCGCGTCCGTCTCGACCCGCGCGAGCAGGGCGGCGGGCCCGGCGCGGTCGGTGAGCAGCGCCCTCACCGAGGACCGCAGGTCCTCTTCCACCTCCGAGTACAGCAGGTCCGGCGTGCTCATCGCGGCAGGTCCTTCCAGGCGACGTCCTTGTCCACCCGCGGCTCGGACGGCAGCCCCAGCACGCGTTCGGAGATGATGTTCCGCAGCACCTCCGAGGTACCGCCTTCGATCGAGTTCCCCTTGGCGCGCAAGTACCGGTACCCGGCGTCGCGGCCGAAGAAGTCGACCTGTTCCGGACGGCGCATCGTCCAGTCTTCGTAGCGCAGGCCCTCTTCGCCGAGCAGCTCCAGCTCCAGGCCGGACAGTTCCTGGTTCAGCTCGGCGAACGCCACCTTCATCGCCGAACCCTCCGGACCGGGCGCGCCGACGGCGAGCTGCTGCCGCTGCCGTTCTCCGGCCAGCCGCAGCGATTCGGCTTCGACCCAGTGCTGCACGAGCCGGTCGCGCAGTTCCGGCGTCCGCAGTTCGGGACGGTCCCGCCAGGTCTTCGCGACGAGCCCGATCATGCCGCCCTCGCGCGGCATCGCGGTGCCGCCGATCGCGACGCGCTCGTTCATCAGCGTCGTCTGCGCGACCTTCCAGCCCTCGCCGACCTCGCCGATCCGCTGCGCGTCCGGAATCCGCACCTCGGTCAGGAAGACCTCGTTGAACTCCGCCTCGCCGGTGATCTGCCGCAGCGGCCGGACCTCGACGCCGGGCGCGGTCATGTCGCACAGGAAGTACGTCATGCCCTGGTGCTTCGGCACGTCCGGGTCGGTGCGGGTGACGAGGATGGCCCACTGCGCGAGATGCGCGCTGGACGTCCACACCTTCTGCCCGGTCACGACCCAGTCGTCGCCGTCGCGGACCGCGCGCGTGGCCAGCGCGGCGAGGTCGGAGCCGGCGCCCGGTTCGCTGAACAGCTGGCACCACACCTCCTCGCCGGTCCACAGCGGACGGAGGTAGCGCTTCTTCTGCTCCTCGGTGCCGAACGCGAGGATCGTCGGCGCGGCCATGCCGAGCCCGATCAGGATCCGGCGCGGGTTGTTGTCCGGTGCGCCAGCGGCGGCGAAAGCGGCTTCGACCTCGCCCTGCAGCGCACGCGGAGCGCCCTGTCCGCCGAGGCCTTCGGGGAAGTGCACCCAGGCGAGCCCGGCGTCGAAGCGAGCCCGCAGGAAGTCCAAAGCGGACAGTTCAGCAGGGTCGTGCGCGGCGAGGAAAGCGGCGACCTGCGCCCGCAGTTCCTCGGCGGTCACTTGCCCGCCTCCGTCCGGTACTTCTTCAGCTCACGCCGCGCCAGCGAACGCTTGTGCACCTCGTCCGGACCGTCGGCGAGCCGCAGCGTGCGCACCCCGGCCCAGATCTCCGCCAGCGGGAAGTCCTGCGAAACGCCGCCCGCGCCGTGCGCCTGGATCGCCTTGTCCAGGATCCATTCGACGGCCAGCGGAGTGGAGATCTTGATCGCCTGGATCTCCGTGTGCGCGCCCTGGTTGCCGACGGTGTCCATCAGCCAGGCGGTCTTCAGCACCAGCAACCGCTGCTGCTCGATCCGCACGCGCGCCTCGGCGATCCAGTCCTGCACCACGCCCGAATCGGCGATCGGACGGCCGAAAGTCTCGCGCGACAGCGTGCGGCGGCACATCGCTTCCAGCGCCCGCTCCGCCATGCCGATCGCGCGCATGCAGTGGTGGATGCGGCCGGGGCCGAGGCGGGCCTGCGCGACGGCGAACCCGGAACCCTCGTCGGCGATCAGGTTCTCCGCGGGCACCCGCACGTCCTCGAACAGCACCTCGGCGTGCCCGCCGTGGTCGCCGTCGGTGTAGCCGAACACCTGCATGCCGCGCACGACGGTCAGGCCCGGAGTGTCGCGCGGGACCAGGATCATGCTCTGCTGCTTGTGCGCGGGCGCGTCCGGATCGGTCTTGCCCATGACGATGAAGATCTTGCAGTTCGGGTTCATCGCGCCGGTGATGTACCACTTGCGCCCGTTGATCACGTACTCGTCGCCCTCGCGGCGGATGCTCGTCGCGATGTTGCGCGCGTCCGACGACGCCACGTCGGGTTCGGTCATCGCGAACGCGGAGCGGATCTCCCCGGCCAGCAACGGTTCCAGCCACTGCTTCTTCTGCTGGTCGCTGCCGAACATGGTCAGCACTTCCATGTTCCCGGTGTCCGGCGCGGCGCAGTTCACCGCGGCGGGCGCGAGGTGCGGGCTGCGGCCGGTGATCTCGGCGAGCGGCGCGTACTGGAGGTTGGTCAGCCCCGCACCGTGATCTCCAGGAAGGAAGAAGTTCCACAGCCCGCGCTTGCGTGCTTCGGCCTTCAGCTCGTCGACGACCGGCGGCGGCGACCACGGGTCGGTGCGCGCGGCCAGCTGCTCGTGGAAGACAGCTTCGGCGGGGTAGACGTGCGAATCCATGAATTCGAGCAGCTGCCCGCGCAGTTCCTCGGTACGGGCGTCGAACGCGAAGTCCATCAGTTCTCCTTGGTGAGCGTCTTGCTGCCCTGCTCGATGAGGGGTGCGACGGCTGCGCCGATCTGGTCGAAGCCCTCGCCGACGGTTTTGCCTTGCTGGAAACGGAAGTAGATGCCCTCGAGGATCACCGCGAGCTTGAAGTACGCGAAGCTCACGTACCAGTTCAGCGCCGACAGATCTCGGCCGGAACGCTGCGCGTAGCGGGCGATCGTCTCGTCGGTGTCCGGGTAGCCCGGCGCGCTGCTGGCGTTGGACACCATCGGCAGCGAGAGCTGGTCCCGCTGCGCGTAGGTGATCATCAGGCCGAGGTCGGTGAGCGGGTCGCCGAGCGTGGACATCTCCCAGTCCAGCACCGCGGTGATCCGGTCCTCGCCGTCGACGAGCACGTTGTCCAGCCGGTAGTCGCCGTGCACGATGGCGGGCGGTCCGGACGCCGGGATCGCCGCGGCGAGCTGGTCGTGCAGCCGGTCCGCGCCGGGCAGGTCGCGGCTGCGCGAACCGTCGAGCTGCTTCTTCCACCGGCGCAGCTGGCGTTCCAGAAAGCCTTCCGGACGGCCGAAATCGCCGAGCCCGACCGCTTCCGGATCGACCGCGTGCAGGTCGACGAGCGTGTCCACCAGCGAATCGGCGATCGCCCTCGTCCGCTGCGGGCCGAGCTGCTCCAGCTCGTCGGCGGTCCGGTACGGCGTGCCCTCGACGAACTCCATCACGTAGAACTGCGCGCCGAGCACGTCCGCGTCCTCGCACAGCAGAACGGTTTCCGGCACCGGCACCGGAGTCCCGGCGAGCCCGCTCATCACGCGGAACTCGCGCCGCATGTCGTGCGCGGTCGGCAGCACGTGCCCGAGCGGCGGACGGCGCACGACGAAGCGCCGAGTGCCGTCGGTGACGAGATAGGTGAGGTTGGACCGCCCGCCCTGCACCACGTCCGCGGTGAGGGCGCCGGAGACGAGCCCGGGCCGCTCGCGGTCGAGATGGGCGCGCAGCCTCGCCAGATCGAGGCCGGGCGGGTCGGTTTCGGTCATCGGAAGGACTCCAGTTCGTGCGAGGTCGGCGATCGCCCCAATGCCACATTGGGTGCGTGGGACGCACCGAATGCCGCATTGGGTGCGTCAGATGCACCCAATGCCACATTGGGGCGCGGGCGGGCGGTCAAAGGATGAGCCGGGAAACCATCTCGGCGACGCAGGCGGGTTTGTCCTCGCCCTCGATCTCGACGGTCCAGCGCACGACGGCCTGCTTGCCGCCGGGCACGTCGGTCAGCTCGACCAGGTCGGCGGTCCCGCGCACCCGCGAGCCCACCTTCACCGGCTGCGGGAACCGCACCTTGTTGAGCCCGTAGTTGATGCCCATCTTCAGGCCGTCGACGCGGTAGATCTCCGGCAGGAACGCCGGGATCAGCGACAGCGTGAGGAACCCGTGCGCGATCGTCGTGCCGAACGGGCCCGCTGCGGCCTTTTCGGCGTCGAGATGGATCCACTGGTGGTCGCCCGTGGCGTCGGCGAACAGCTGCACCTGCTCCTGGCTGACGGTGTGCCATTCGCTCGTGCCCAAGGGCTTGCCGACTGCTTCGGCGAGTTCGGCGACGTCGGAGAACACGCGCATCGCGATCAGTCCTTCGGTCCGCCGGCGACGTAGATGACCTGGCCGGACACGAATCCCGCGCCCTCGCTGACCAGGAACGACGCGACGTTCGCGATGTCCTCGGGCGTGCCGACGCGCTGCACCGGGATCTGCGACGCGGCCGCGGCCTTGAAGTCCTCGAAGCTCATGCCGACGCGCTCGGCGGTCGCCGCGGTCATGTCGGTGGCGATGAACCCGGGCGCGATCGCGTTGGCGGTGACGCCGAACTTGCCCAGTTCGATCGCCAGCGTCTTGGTGAAGCCCTGCATGCCCGCCTTGGCCGCGGCGTAGTTGACCTGCCCGCGGTTGCCCAGCGCGGAGGTGCTGGACAGGTTGACGATCCGGCCCCACTTCTCCTGCGTCTGGTACTTCTGCACCTCGCGGGTCATCAGGAACGAACCGCGCAGGTGCACGTTCAGCACCGAGTCCCAGTCCTGTTCGGTCATCTTGAACAGCAGGTTGTCGCGGGTGATGCCGGCGTTGTTGATCAGCACGGTCGGCGCGCCGAGTTCCTCGGCCACGCGGGTCACCACGGCCTCGACCTGCCCGGCGTCGCTGACGTCCAGCGCGACGCCGACCGCCCGGCCGCCGTCGGCGACGATCGCCTCCGCCCCTTGCTTGACCCCGGCCTCGTCGAGGTCCAGCAGGCCGACGGCGAACCCGTCGGAAGCGAGGCGGCGGGCTACGGCGGCGCCGATGCCACGGCCGGCTCCGGTCACGATGGCCACACGGGAAGCGGTCACGGGGATCTCCTCATCGTCGGGGAAAGCCTGCTCGGCGCGTCCGGACAGGCTGGGGCACGCTCGGACTGCCTGCGCAGGATGCCACGGCGCGGCACCTGTCGCTGGCGGCTAAGCGTACGCTTATTACGCGGCGATCGCGAGCCCCTCGTCCGATCGGGGAGGAGTCAGCGGCGGCTTCGCGGCGGGGCGGCGAGCGCGGCCAGCGCGACGAGTTCAGTGAGGGCCATCCCGCGTTCGACGAGGCCCAGCGGGATCAGCAGCCACCAGCGTTGGTCAGTCAGCGCGGCGACCGCGACCGCGCCGAGGATCACCGCGAACCATGCCAGCGAGGCCACGGCGAGCGCGCGGGCGAGGAACCGGCGGCGCGGCGACTCCGGGAAGACCGTGCGCGCCGAGACGAGTACTGCGAGCGGAAGGCAGACGAAGGCGACGACGCTGGCGATCCGGTGCAGTGTGCCGCCTGCTCCGGAGGCTGCCGCGTTGGCCCAGTCGGTCTTCGGGAACGCGACGATCACCAGCAACCCGGCTGTCCAGAACGCTCCGAACACCGCGGCGAGGACCGGCAGGCGGCCTTGCAGACGCAGCACGGCGAACGCGACCGCCGAACCGGCCGCGACCAGCACGACAGCCAGGTCGAACACCCATTTGTGGTCCGACAGCCCGTATTCGCTGATGGTCCGCCAGGTCGCGCTGATCTCGTCGGTCGGCGGCACTACCTGCAACAACAGCATCAGCACGGCGCCGAGCGCGAGCGCGCCGATCCCGACCAGCGCGAGCAGGGCGGGACGGCGGTCGGCGGACACTGTTGTCATGTCCTCAGAGTGGCACGCGCCGGATATGTCCCCGGTGAGTCAGGCCGCCCGGCCGGACCCGGTGACCTGCGCGCGGACCGTGCGCAGCGCGTTGTGGTCCACAGTGGACGGTTCGGCGGACAGCCAGCCGCCGATCTCGTGCAGGAACTGCTCGGGCGTCATCGGCGGACCGGGTTCGCCGTCCGGTTCGGCGGTGGTGACCTCGCCGTCGCGGCTCGGGTAGACGATCATCGCGCCGCGCAGCGCGACGCCGGGCAACAGTTCGCGGTAGCGGTCGAGGCTTTCTTCCAGCTGGGTGCCGCCGCCCCGGAACGGGCGCCCGTTGCGCAGCAGCCGTCCGTCCTCGGCGGTTTCGTAGTGCCCGGGCAGCCACAGCTTCGACTCGACCAGCACCAGGCGTTTCCCGCACAGCACCGCGTGGTCGACGTCGGCGAACACCGAACCGGGCCACGCGAGACCGTGGAAGACGCGCGCGCCGGGCAGCCGGGTCAGATACCGCTCCAGCAGGTCGGCGGTGAGCCGTTCGGCCAGCTCGTCGGCTTCGGCGCCCGGGGAGCCGAAAACCGCACTGCCGCCGAATTCCTCGGCGAACTCGTGCCGGGCGCGACGCGCGGACAGATAGCCGCGAGCGAGCCGGTGCACGAGCAGCGCGGTGCCCGCGGTCAGCGCGAGCCAGACAATCAGCACCGGCGGAGTGAAGTCGATCCCGGCGAGCAGCGGCAACAGCACCAGCACCGTGCCGGCGACCGCCGCGACGACCGGCGTGTGCCCTGGCCCGCGCCGCCGCCCGTGCCGCATCCGCGGGTCGGCCGCGGCGAACGACCACCACTCCAGGCTTTCCGGGTCGATGTCCGGCGCTTCCGGGCGGTAGCCGGGCTGCTCGCCGAATCGCCGCCGGGGCCGGGGTTTGGGCACCGACGCGGCCGGGACGCCAGCGTCGTAACGAGCGCGTTCGTTGGGGTCGGCGAGGGTGTCGTAGGCCTCGCGCAAGAGCTGGAAGGTGCCGACCGTGCCGCCCGCGTCCGGGTGCAGCGTCTTGGCCAGCCGACGGTAGGCGGCCTTGATCTCCGTGGGGGACGCGGTTTTCCCCACGCCGAGTACCGCGTAGTAGTCGGGCACGGTTCGGGTTCCACCTCCGGACGGCTGCCCGCGCAACGATATGGGGTCGCCGGGGCGGGGTGCCAGCCGCCTCCGCGGCGCGCCGGAGTGAACGTGTTTCCGCTAGTTCCGGGCTAGCCACTCCTCGCGGCGAAGGGCGTACTCGACGGCGTGGCGGTCGTCGCCCGGCGCGAAGTAGTCGGGGTCGTCGGAGACGAAGTCGCGGATGTGCCGGAGCCCGATGGCGGCCATCGTCGCTTGGGAGGCTTTGTTGCCCACGGCCGTCCCGGCGAAGATGCGGTCGAGGCCGACGTCGCGGAATCCGTAACGGAGCAGTTCGAGCGAGCCTTCCTTGGCGAGACCTTTGCGCCAATGCCTGCGGAGCAGCCGGTATCCCAACTCGGCCTCTTTCGGCGCGTCGGCGGGGCGCAGGGCCCAGTAGCCGGCGAAATCGGCATCGAGGAAACCGGCCCAGCAACCCAGGCCCGGCGTGGTGTCCGCGAGCAGTTTCCGAAGCGCTTCAGCCGACTGCTCCCGGGTCCGCACGCCGCCGAGGTAACGCATCACCTCCGGGCCGGCGGAGAGTTCGATCTCGTGCTCGAGATGTCCGGCGGACAACGGGACCAGCCGGAGGCGCTCGGTGCGCAGTATCGGCGGGGACATCAGGCGAAGTTCCGGGCCAGCCAGTCTTCGCGGCCGACGGCGTACTCGACCGCGTGCAGGTCGGCGCCCGGTGCGAAGTGCTCGGGGTCGGCGACGAAGTCCCGCACGTGCCGGAGCCCGATCGAGGCCATCGTCGCCTGAGAGGCTTTGTTGCCCGCTGCGGTCCTGGCGTAGACGCGGTCGAGTCCTAGGTCGCGGAAACCGTGCCGGAGCATCTCGCCAGCACCCTCCTTGCCGAGTCCTTTGCGCCAAAACCCGGGAAGCATCCGGTATCCCAGCTCCGCCTCGTTCGGGGATTCGCCGGGGCGCAGGGACCAGAAACCGGCGAAAGCGCCGTCGACAAAACCGGCCCAGCAACCGAGGCCGCGACCGGCGTACGCGAGGGTTCGCCGAAGCTCGTCCGCTGACTGCTCCCGGGTCTGCACACCGGTCAGGTAGCGCATCACCTCCGGGTCGGCGGAGAGTTCGACCAGGTGCTCGAGATGTCCGGCGGACAACGGGGCCAGCCGGATGCGCTCGGTCTGCAAGATCGGTTGGGACATCAGGCGAACGCTCCCGGCCAAATGGACGACGAGAAGCAGTCTGGCAGCCGGGAGGGCCGCCCGTCAGCCGGTTTTCCGCCCGTCCGCGCAGGTTGCCGCGCCGCGCCGGGGTGCGGTGACTCCCGGTCAGCGGCGCCATCCGGCCGGAACGCCCGTTCCCGCCGTTGCGCGATCCTCGCGGCGGGCCCGCGCCCCACCGTCCCCTTCTCCCACTCCCGCACCGGTTTCGGCAACTTTCCGGACGCAGCCCTTCCGCACCCCGTTCATCTTATGTTAAGAAGCTTTACTAACTATTGGATGGAGGCACGACGTGAGCTCACCCACCCGCCCGGGGGACTCCGCGACCCTTCCGGGGAACGGTCTCGAACGCCGGATCGGGCCGCTGCAGGCGACCGCGATCAACATGACGCAGATGTGCGGGATCGGCCCGTTCGTCACCATCCCCGCGATGGTCGCGACCATGGGCGGCCCGCAGGCGATGTTCGGCTGGATCATCGGCGCGATCATCGCGCTCGCCGACGGGCTGGTGTGGGCCGAGCTGGGCGCGGCGCTGCCCGGGGCCGGCGGCACCTACATCTACCTGCGCGAAGCGTTCCAGTACCGCTCCGGGCGGCTGATGCCGTTCCTCTTCGCCTGGAGCGCGGTGCTGTTCATCCCGCTCATCATGTCCACCGGCATCATCGGGCTGGTCCAGTACCTGGGCTATCTGGTGCCGGGCGTGACCGACGCGGGCGGCGTCACCCCGCTGGGCAAGGTCATCGGCATCGGTCTCGTCGTGCTGATCGTGCTCGCGCTGTTCCGCCGGATCGGCCAGATCAGCAAGCTCACGACGGCGCTGTTCCTGATCATGCTGTTCGCCGTTCTCGCGGTGATCATCGCGGCCTTCACGCACTTCGACGCGCACCAGGCGTTCGACTTCACCCCGGGGGCGTTCGGCTCGGGCGGCGCGTTCTGGTCCGGTCTGGGCGCGGGCCTGGTCATCGCCGTTTACGACTACCTCGGCTACAACACGAGCGCGTACCTCGGCGGCGAGGTCCGGAACCCGGGCCGCACGCTCCCGCGCTCGATCATCTTCTCCATTCTCGGCATCATGACGCTCTACTTCCTGCTGCAGGTCGGCGTTCTCGGCTCGCAGCCGTTGGAGTCGATCAAGAACGCGACGTCGGTGGCGTCGTCGGTGCTGGAGCAGGCGTGGGGTTCGGTGACCGCCAAGATCATCACCGTCTTCATCGTGATCGCCGCGGTCGGTTCGGTGTTCGCCGGTCTGCTCGGCGGGTCGCGGGTGCCGTTCGAAGCCGCGCGCGACAAGGTGTTCCTGCCGGTGTTCGGCAAACTGCACCCGAAGCTGAACCTCCCGACCGCGGGCGTGCTCGCGATGGGCGCGATCACCGCGATCGGCTCGCTGTTCACCTTGACTGACGTGATCAACGCGGCGGTCACCGTGCTGGTGATCATCCAGTCGCTCGCGCAGGTCGCGGCGATCGTCGTGCTGCGCCGCCGGCAGCCGCACCTCAAGCGGCCGTACCGGCAGGTGCTGTACCCGGTGCCGACGATCATCGCGTGCATCGGCTGGGTCTACGTGTACATATCGGCGAGCTGGCTTTCGATCTGGCTGTCGATCGGCTGGATCGTTCTCGGGGTCATCGCCTTCCTGGTCTATGCATCGAAGGAAAAGGTGTGGCCGTTCGGTCCCAAGGAAATCCGCGAGGCGTTCGCGGCCCAGCCGATCTCGGGGGTGGAGTCGTGAAGAAACCGCTGATCGCGGGGATCGCCGCGCTGGTCCTCCTCCCCGGCATAGTCACGGCCACTGCTTCGGCGCAGCAACCGGAAGCGGCGGCATCCCGTCCGCAGGGCCCGTCGACGATCGGGCTCGGCGGCTGGCAGGTGCTGACGACCGCGCAGGTCAAGGACGACGGCACGGCGGTGTCGAAGCCCGGCTACCCGACGCACGGCTGGCTCAAGGTGAAGCCGGACGACGCGGGCGCGCCGGGCACCGAGATCAACGCGCTGGTGCAAAACGGCAAGTGCCCCAATGTTTTCTACTCCGACAACATGCGCACATGCTTCGGCTACCAGTCGAAGCGCGGGCCGGTCACCACGAAGCAGTTCAAGGACCCGTGGTGGTTCCGCACCGATTTCGACCCCGGTTTCCGGCCGGGCAAGAACGCGAAGCTGACCGTCCCGGGCGTCGTCGGCGAGGGCGACGTGTGGGTGAACGGCACGCTCGTCGCGGGCAAGGACGTGGTGAGCGGCGCGTACGCGGGCCACACCTTCGACGTCACGAAGTTCCTGCGGCCGGGCAAGAACACGCTCGCGGTCAAGATGTACCCGAACGACCCGAATTCGATGTACACGCTCGACCAGGCAGACTGGGCGCAGATCGTGCCGGACAACAACACCGGCCTGCAGTACCCGCCCACGCTGCAGCTGTCGGACGCGCTGAGCGGCGACAACGCGCACGTCGTGCAGGACAACGCGGCGGATCTGTCGACGTCCTCGCTGACCGCGAAGGTCGACGTCACCAATGACGCGGGCTCGCCGCAGACCGGCGAGGTCGCCGCGACGGTGACGCCGCCGGGCCGCGGCGCGCCGATCGTGGTGAAGCAGAACGTCACGATTCCCGCGCACGCCAAGCAAACCGTGACGTTCACGCCGGCGAAGTTCCCGCAGTTGAAGATCGTCAAGCCGCAAGTGTGGTGGCCGTACTCAATGGGTGCACAGCCGTTGTACACCTTGGGTACGACAGTTTCGCAGGGCGGCGTGGTGTCGACTTCGTCGTCGGACACGTTCGGCATCCGGACCGTGACGTCGAAGCTGATCGGCAAGTCCCCGGCACTGCCGGACGGCGCGCGGAAGTTCGCGGTCAACGGCCGCGACTTCGTGTTCCGCGGCGGCGGTTTCGCGCCGGACCTGTTCCTGCGTTACGACAAGGCCGACATCGCGCACCAGCTAGCGCTGATCAAGAACCTGGGGCTGTCCGGCGTCCGGCTCGAGGGCCACGACATGCCCGCGGACTTCTACGAGCAGGCCGACCGCGCCGGACTGCTGGTGCTCGGCGGATTCCTCTGCTGCGACGCCTGGCAGCCGGAGCATCCGGAGAAACTGACCGACCGCGACTACCGGATCATGCACGATTCCGCGTACTCGATCGCGCAGCGCGAACGCAGCCACCCCAGCGTGATCACCTACGGCTGGAGCGACAACGAGCCGATCCCGCGGCAGGAGACCGAGACGCTGAGCGCGTTCAAGGCAGCCGACTGGGACGTGCCGGTGATCGCGTCGGCGGAGTACAAGAGCACCAAGACGCTCGGCCCGTCAGGGGAGAAGGAAGGCCCCTACGACTGGGTCCCGCCGACCTATTGGTACGACTCGTCGACCTTCGACAAGACCGACCCGAGCCGCACGAACGCAGGCGGGGCCTGGGGTTTCGCGAGCGAGCAGAGCGCCGGGCACACCGTGCCGACGCTGGACTCGATCCGGCGGTTCCTGTCGCCGGAGGAGCAGGCGAAGCTGTGGCAGGACCCGGCGTACAACCAGTACCACGCGAACTACGAGTCCGGGCACGGCGGCTACAAGTTCGGCACGCTGTACACCTTGGACGAGTCGATCGCCCGCCGGTACGGGAAATGGGATTCGCTGGAGTCCTATGTGGAGTCCGCACAGATCGCGAACTACGAGAACACCCGTTCCCAGTTCGAGGCGTTCCTCGCGCACGCCAACGACAAGAAGAACCCGTCGACCGGCGTCGTGTACTGGCAGCTGAACAAGGGCTGGCCGACGCTGCTGTGGTCGCTGTACAACAACGACGGCGACCAGCCGGGCGCATACTTCGGCGCGCAGAAGGCGAATAAGCCGCTGCACGCGCTGTACACCTACGACACCGGCACTGTCGCGCTGTCCAACCTGGGCGCGCGGCAGAACGGGATTTCCGTGCAGGCCAAGGTGTACGACACCGCGGGCAAGGTACTCGACGACCAGACCGCTCCGGCGGTTTCGCTGGACAGCCAGGGCGTCGCGACCGGCTTGCTGAAGCCGAAGGTCCCGGCTGAGACGAAGGCGCCGGCGAAGGCGCAGGTGTACTTCGTGGAGTTGCAGGTGCGGCAGGCCGGGAAGGTTGTGGACCGGAACGTCTACTGGATGTCGACGCAGAAGGACGTCGTGGACTGGGCGAAGACGCTGCAGAACCCGCAGGCGACGATGAGCCAGTACGGCGATCTGACCGCACTTCGCGACCTGCCGAAGTCGCAGGTGAACGTGACTGCGTCGACGCGCCCCTCGCGTGGCCCGGACGGCACGGACACCGCGACGACGGTCACCGTCACCAATACGTCGAAGGCCTCCGCGGTCAGTTTCTTCCTGCGCGCGGACCTGCGCCGCTCTACCGACGGTTCTCAGCTGCCAGCTGCGACCTGGGACGACAACGACATCACGTTGTGGCCGGGCCAGTCGCAGACGCTGACCGTCCGCTACCGGGCCGCCGACCTCCACGGCGCCGGCCCGACCGTCAGCGTCGACGGGTTCAACACCGGCCGGGTCGTGGTGCCGGCCGGTCCGCACCGGGACAGCCAGGGCGCTGTCCCGCCGGTCATCGAGGGGACCCGCGAGTGACATCGGAAGACCTGATCCTGGGCATCGACTTCGGCGGCACGAAAGTGGCGCTGGGTCTGTCCGACCGGACCGGCACGCTGCGGGCGACCCGCCGCCTGGACACCGACGCCGAAGCGGGCGCCGAACAGGTGGTCGCCCGGGCGCTGGCCGCCGCTGTCGAGCTGGCTTCCGGTGCTCAGCCCGCCGCGATCGGCGTAGTGAGCCCGGGAATCGTGCTGCCGGACCGGATCCTGCTGGCCCCGAACGTGCCCGGCTGGGAAGAACTCCACCTGGCCGAACTGGTGTCAGCAGCCTTCCCCGCTGTTCCGGTCGCGGTTGGCACCGACGCGAAAGCCGCCGCCCTGGCCGAATGGACCTGGGGCACCCTGGCCGGCGCCGACCCCGCGGTATTCCTGTCGCTAGGCACCGGCATCGCCGCCGCAGTCCTGGTCGGCGGCCGCCTGCTGACCGGCGCCAACGGGGCGGCCGGGGAGATCGGGTACAACCTGCGCACCCCGCAAGACACTGACGGTTTCGCCGGCGGAGCGGCGCCGCTGGAGGAAGCCGTCGGAGGCCGGTGGCTGGGCACGCGGGCAACCGCGCTGCTCGGCCGCCCGGTCACGGCGGGGGAGTTGTTCGCGCTGGCGCGGGAAAACACCGAGGCCAAGGAGCTGGTCACTTCGGCTTTGGACGAGCTTTCGATGCACGTGGCGAACCTGGCGATCGCCTTCGATCCCTCGCGGATCGCCGTTGGTGGTGGGTTGGTTCGGTCGGCTGATGTGCTTTTGCCTGCCCTGAGGGAACGTTTGGCGGCTGCGGTGCCGTTCCCGCCGGAGTTAGTGCCTGCGCGGTTCGACCAGGACGCTGCGTTGCTGGGCGCGGTGGCGCTGGCGCTGCGCGCAGAGTGAGACTCCGTGACCGGCGGGGTTGTTGGGACGCTTCGCCGGTCACGGGTACCAAGTTTTGACGGGACCGCGGGTCCCGATCAGGCCGTCCGTGAGGGCCGCCCTGAGGGAATCTGATTCCGTCAGGGTTCCCCTCACGGACCTGAGTCCGGCAGGCTGCGGGTGCGCGTCTCCCTCCGCCGCCCTTCCTGCGCCATCTTTCCTGGCTCGCCCAGGCCTCTGACTTGCCAGATCTCTTCTCGCACCTCTCTCATCCGTCTCCCTCCGCACCCGCGGCCCCTTCCCCTCCGTCTCCCTGGCCAGCAAAAACACCCCGCTAGATCCAACCTGGCACCCTCGCGCACCGATCTGGCGCCCAAGAAGTGTGGACGAGGAGCTGCGGGTAGCCGTGCTCGTCGCCAGCACCCGGGAGGGCCGGGTCGGCGGCGAGATCGGCCGATGGTTCGTCGAGCGGGCCGCCGGGCACGGCGGGGTGGTGCTCGACGTGCTCGACCTCGCGACGTTCGCGATCCCGGCCCGGCTGCCGGCCGAGCCGACAGCTGTCATGGCCGGGTTCGCGAAACGGATCGCGGTGGCCGAGGCGTATGTCGTGGTCACGCCCGAGTACAACCGCAGCTTCCCGGCGTCGCTGAAGCAGGCGATCGACTGCGCGTACGAGGAATGGCGGGCCAAACCGGTCGGCTTCGTCTCCTACGGCTACCGCGCGGCCGGGCGCTACGCGGTGGAGCACCTTCGGGACGTCTTCACCGAACTGCACACGGCGACGGTGCGGGATTCGGTGTGCCTCGACTTGCTCGAGCACGAATGCGGCGACCCCGGCGCGGGTCCGCACGGGGAATCCGCAGGTCACGCGGTCTCTGCTCTACTGGACGAACTGATCTGGTGGGGACTGGCACTGCGCGAGGGCCGGCGCGCGCGGCCGTATCGCGGATGAGGAACTGAGGGGAAAGGACAGACATGAGCAACGCAGCCGGGGAACCGGCGATCGAGACTTCCGGGCTCGTCAAAGTGTTCGGCGAGACCCGGGCGGTGGACGGGGTCGACCTCGTGGTGCCCGCCGGGACCGTGTACGGCGTCCTCGGGCCCAACGGCGCGGGCAAAACCACCACCGTCCGCATGCTCGCCACGTTGTCCCGCCCGGACGGCGGCGAAGCGCGGGTGTTCGGCCACGACGTGGTGCGCGAAGCGGACGCCGTGCGCAGCCGGGTGAGCCTCACCGGCCAGTACGCGTCGGTCGACGAAGACCTGACCGGGCAAGAGAATCTGGTGCTGCTGGGCAGGCTTCTGGGGCACCGCAGCGCTGCCGCGCGCGATCGGGCGGCTCAGCTGCTCGCGGCGTTCGGGCTCACCGAAGCCGCGCGCCGCCAAGTCAAGAACTACTCCGGCGGCATGCGCAGGCGGCTCGACATCGCCGCGAGCATCCTCAACACGCCGGACCTGCTGTTCCTCGACGAGCCGACCACCGGCCTCGACCCGCGCAGCCGCAACCAGGTGTGGGACATCGTCCGCGCGATCGTCGCGCAGGGCACCACCGTCCTGCTCACCACGCAGTACCTCGACGAGGCCGACCAGCTGGCGTCGCGGATCGCGGTGATCGACCACGGCCGCGTCATCGCCGAGGGCACCAAGGGCGAGCTGAAGGCCTCGGTCGGGGTCGGCGCCGTCCACTTGCGACTGCGGGACGCCGACCAGCGCGCGGCCGCCGCCGAAGTGCTGGAACGCGCGCTTTCCGCCACCGTGCAACTGGATCACGACCCGGTCGCGATCACCGCCCGGCTGTCGTCGGACGCGCACGGGGCCGCCGCCGACCGTGCGTCGCGGGCTCTCGCGGAACTCGCGAAGGCCGGCGTCATCGTCGACACGTTCTCGCTCGGCCAGCCCAGCCTCGACGAGGTTTTCCTGGCCCTCACCGACCGCACAGCCACCGAGGAGGCGGCGTGACCACCGTCAAGGAACCCGATCTCGACCTCGCGGCCCCGAAGCCGGACGAGCTGGCCGCGGTCCTGCTCGCCACCGAACGGCCGCCGCGGCCGAGCGCGCTGTCCGCGTCGTTCTCCTTCGGCTGGCGGGCCGTGCTGAAGATCAAGCACGTGCCGGAGCAGCTGTTCGACGTCACCGCGTTCCCGATCATGATGACGTTGATGTTCACCTATCTGTTCGGCGGCGCGCTGGCCGGTTCGCCGACGCAGTACCTGCAGTTCTTCCTGCCGGGCATCCTCGCGTCGAGCGTCGTGATGATCACGATGTACACCGGCGTCGCGGTGAACACGGACATCGAGAAGGGCGTGTTCGACCGCTTCCGCACGCTCCCGATCTGGCGGCCCGCCCCGATGGTCGGCTACCTGCTCGGCGACGTGCTGCGGTACCTGATCGCGTCCGTGGTGATCATGGTCGTCGGCCTGATCCTGGGCTTCCGGCCGGACGGCGGGATCGGCGGAGTGGCCGTGGGAGTCCTGCTGCTGCTCGTGTTCTCGTTCGGGCTGTCGTGGGTGTGGACGATGTTCGGGCTGCTGCTGAGGTCCGAGAAATCGGTGATGGGCGTCAGCATGATGGTGATCATGCCGCTGACGTTCCTCAGCAACATCTACGTCGACCCGTCCACCATGCCCGGCTGGCTCCAGGCCGGCGTCTCGGCCAACCCGATCAGCCACCTGGTCACCGCGGTGCGCTCGACGATGTCCGGAGCCTGGGACGGCAGCGCCATCATGTGGACGCTGATCGCGGCGGCCGCGCTGACCGCGGTGTTCGGGACGCTGACCATGCGGCTGTACAACCGGAAATGACCTGGGCTCAGCGGGGAGGCACTCCGGTGTGCAGCGGGAGGCCGCGCACCGGAGGGCCTCGCTGGCCAAGTCGTGGCAGCGCCGCTCGTCGCGCCCGGCTTCGGGGCTGCCGACCTCGTCCCGGCGCCGTGGCTTCAGGTCGTGGGGGAGAGGACGTAGGAGAACCGGCGGACCGCCGGAACCCATTGCTGGAACCGGGAAAGAGTGTCGATGCGCAGCGCGGTCGACACGTGGGCGAGGCCGCGGTGCAGTTGCCGCCAGTCCCGCAGTTCCTTGTCGCAGAGCGTCCCGGCGACCGGGTTCTGCCAGACCTCGCCGTGCCGCCGCGGTGCGCAGTCGGCCACGAACCCGGCCCAGGTGTCGTCCGGCGAACGGTGGACGAGGCCGCCGGTGATCGACCGGTCCGGGTCCGGCGCGGTGTCCAATGCCTTTTCGAGCACGAGCCGCGGCGCGGTGAGCAGACCGAGCAGCGCCACCACCGCCTGGTAGTCGCCGGGTTCGAGGTTGTCGCCGAGAAAACGCGACGCCGCGGAAAGGTCCCGGGTCGCACGAAGCATCCGGTACAGGTTGAACAGCCGCTTCGCCTCGCGCGGGGTGCTGATCAGCACGTCCAGTTCGGACAGCAGGTCGATCTCCGCGGGCGTGAGCGGACGCGGCGGATCCGCGGCCCGCTCCGGACGGCTCTGACTGTCTACTTCGGACCCTTTCTCGATCTCGGGGGCGAAGTCCGGAAGCGTCCGGTCCGGGGACGGAATCCGCTGGGTTCGCGGCCGTTCCTCGCCCGCGGGCTCCAGCAGGCGGTCGTCGGTCAGCGACCGCAGCAGGCTGCGCAAGCTCCCCTCGGACATAGCGGGCAGCACGAACGGCAGGTTGATGATCTTCCCGAGATAGTCCTCCGGGGAAGCGAGCCTGCCGTCGTCGAGGGAATCGTCGAGCATCCCGTCGTAGTGGCTCCGCAACGACCGGGTCAGCCAGCGCGGGTCGACGCCGACCACCACCACGAACAGTTCCAGGGCGAGCAGCAGGTGCACCGCCTCCAGCACCTCGACCACCTGGCGCGAGCTGCACCGGTCGAGGTCGTCGATGTACAGCACGATCCGGTCGATCGGCGTGCCGCCCGAGCCGGGATTCGCCCGCCAGTCGGCCATGAGGTCGACCAGCTGCTCGAAATCCTTGCGGATGGTCGAGATCAGCCCGAGGTCGCGCCGGTAGGAATCGCCGTGCGCGCGATCGGCGAGGAACGCGTAAAGATTGCGGCCCGGAGTCAGCGCGGTCAGCTCCCGGCCGAGTTCGCCGACCCTCGCCACCACCTCTTCCAGCTGAGCCTCGGCGACCCGCTGATCAGTCTCCGCCCGGCGGATCTCCTCGAGCATCCGGACGACCTCAGGCGCGACTCTCCTCGTGCCCCGGTCGACGCCGCGGCGAAGGTCTTCGCTGAGCTCGCGCAACTCCCGGATTCCCGACCGGGCCCGGCTCAGCAGCACGACCCCGGCGCCCGCCACCGCGGCGAACCCGGCACCGACCCCGGCCAGCCACTCCCGCGCGACCGGAGTGGCCGCAGCGACGAGGAACCCGATGAACAGAATGACCGCGGACGCCATCAAGGCTGCCTTGCCCCAGCGCCCCTTCGGCGATCTGCGCAACGCCTCGGCTTCGGACAATGTGCCGCGCAACTGCTCGACCAGCAGCGCACCCTGCTCGGCCTCGTCCTGGATCCCGAGACGGCGCCATACTTCCCGGCTGCCGGTCAACGACCGGATCAACACCTTCGCGATGTCTTTCCGGCTCAGCGCGGCCTTGTCGACGTCCGCCTGAAGTTTCGCGGCGGTCGCCTGCGCCTGGCGCTTGGCGTCCTCGAGTTCGGTGACCTGATCGAGCCGTTTGGCGAGTTCCTCGCGCAACTGCTCGCGGCGCTGCCGCGCATTCGGGCCAGGACCGGCGAGCTGGCGGAAGATCTCGTCGCCGAGACTGGCCCACAGATTGCGGTCCGCGTAATGCCAGGCGTTGAACCCGATCTGGACGATCTCGCCGCAGTAAGCCGGATTGCCCGAGCCCGCGAGCCGGTCCACCTCGTCCCGCATCAGCCCCATGAAGTAGCTCTTGCCGGACCCCCATTCGCCGAACACCCCGACCGACAGCGGCGGCAGAGTGCTCCGGTCGGCGATCACCGTCGCCAGCATCGACACGTAGGGCGCGACCCCGAGCCGATCGCGGTCGAGCGGGATGCCGAGCGTCGGATCGACCAGATCGTTCGAAATGCCGCCGGCCAATTCGACGGCGGAAAATCTCATGACCGCCGTCATTTTCCAAGCCTCGAGGATCGCGTCTTCCGCCTCGTTGGAGTTGCACAGGAAAGCAAGGCTGCGCAGCCCGCTGGTTTCCCCGAGAGCCTTGACCGCCGCCCGGATCGTCACCTCGGCTACCTCGTCCTCGTTGAATCCGAGATCGCCGGTGCCCAGCAGAGGCAACCCGAACGCGTCCGAGTTCGCGCTTGCCGCGAGACGGATGCCGGCCTCAGTGGCCGTGGCGATGGCAGACAAGGTCGGCGGACCTGAACCGCCGCCTTCATGGGGCGTCATGAGCACGGCGAACCGCAGCGAGTGCCGGCCGGTTTCGCGGATTTCCAGTACGAACGGCCGTTCCGGGACGATCGCGTCGTAGTCGATCGAGTCCCAGCCCTCGTACAGAAACTGCTCGCGGACGGCGCGACCGAGGCTGCCGAGCATGCCGCCGACGGAGACCGCGATGGCGTCGATCCCGGACTCCCATGGACGGTGCGTGCGCAGGAGATAGCACGAGGTCTCGCCCACCGTGCCGAGATCAAGGACATCGCTGCCTTCTGGTATGCCTGCCATATCAGCCTGCGGCCTCCACGACCTCGACGTCGACGCGGACGGCCAGCCTAGCCAGACTGTGGCTTCGGCGCTCGGATAGCGGGGGTTCCGGGACGCGCAGCGGCACCCGTCAGCCCGCAGCTCGTCCTGCCAGGCGGCTTCGAGTCTCGCTGGACGGGCGCGACTCGTTCTTGCCGGTGGCCGGGTTTCGCTGGGCTCGTTTGCCCGGTCGGCTGGGTCGCCCGGGCACCCGGGCCGGTGGTTACAAGCGCCAGGTCATGGGCTTCTCCGGTTGGTAGCTGCAGGACGAGCCCGTCGTGATGGTGTCGCGGAGGTGGGCGGCCAGTTCCGGGTGGAGGTCGCCCAGTTTGCGGAGGGTGTCGCGGATTCGGGCGGTCACGGCTTTGCGTGCGCGTTCCGTGTCGTCGCCCAGACGGCGGGTTCGGCCGGACAGGCCGGTGGACGTTCGGAGTTCGTCGAGCAGGGCTGCGCGTTCGGTGTCTAATGCGGCGGCTTTGGCGTCGTCGCCGCGGAGGGTGGCGGTGTCGATCGCCTCGTCCAACTGATCGAGGCGGCGGCGGTAGGCGGCTTTCGCGGTGTCGTCCAGGATAGGGTCGCCGCTGAAAGTTCGGGCGGCTTCCGGTTCGGGGCCGCCCTCGGGGGAGAGCAATTGTGCGGCGGGGGTTTCGGTTCCTGGTCTGCTCAGCAGGAAATTCAGGTCTCGCAGGCCTTTCGCGTCCGGCATCCGTACTTCCCGGTTGGCGAAGCGCAGGGTCCACACCGCGTCGGTGCGGTGGAATTCGTTGGCGGGAAAAGACGGTGCTGGGCGGGGGCGGGTGGTGAGGTGCTGCATGCCCAGTTCGGCTGCTTCGGCGGTGACGGCATCGGCCAGGGTGGTTGCGCGGTCGGTCTCGCCCAGGTCTAGCAACGTGTTCGCGAGGTGGTTGCGGGCTTCGATTGCCCACGGGCGGGCGCGCAGGCGGTCTGCGGAGCGGGCGGCGGAGGTGAAGCGGGCGGCGGCTGTTTCGGCGTCGCCCAGGGTTTTGTGCAGCAGGCCTAGCCACAGGTCTACTGGGCCGCTCAGCTCGCAGCCGTATAGGGAGACCAGCCATTCTCCGGAGTGCGGGGAGAGTTCGCGCAGCAATCGTTCTGCTGCGGCGCGGTCTTTCAGCACTGCGGCCGCTTGGGCTTGGCAGCGCAGCCACAACGGAGTGAAGGCACGGGCGTACGGGCCGTCTGCGGCTGCTTCGGACAGTTCGTGCCGGGTGGTCGCGGCGTCGCCTGCGAGTGCGGCGGTCAAGGTGCGCAGCAGGGCGGGGTGGGGGAGACCGGCGTCGGCCATTTTTGAGGGGAGCTCGGCGGCTTCGGCGAAGCGGCCTTGTACGAGTAGTGCGCTCCAGCGCAATTGGTCGGGCAGGTAGCCGTAATCGTTGCTGCCGAACATTTCCGGGGCGGCCAGCGCTTCGGCGAGCGCCGCGTCGGCTTCGGCGAAGCGGCCGCGGAAAGTGCAGATGATGCTGCGGTCGATCGCTTCCGCCACCTTCGCGGCTGGCACGCCTTCGTCGGCGATTGCTTGGAATACCTGGAACTGGTCCAGGTAGCGCGGATCTCCCTGTTCGAGCATCGCGACCCATTTGAGCGAGGCGGCGAAGAATTCGTTCTCGCGGTCGTTGGTGCGTCTCGCGATGGCGGTTAGTTCATCGGTGAGCCGCTCGCGTTCGGCGCCGCTGCCCAGGCCCCAGATCGCGTCGTGTCGTGCCCACAAGGTGAACGCCAGCGCGTCGTCGTCCTCGTCGTCTCGGGCGAGGATCGCGGCGCGGGCGGTGAGTTCCAACCGGATGCGGTCCAGCGAGAGGGGTTCGGCCGCGTTGCCGCCGCACAGTTTTTCGTGTGCTTCGCGGAGAAGCTGAGCGGTGAACTCGCGTCGCGCGCCGCTGGTGCCGAATTTCGACAGGGTGAGGGCGGCACGGGCTAGGAGGTTCGCGTTGTCCAGTTGGCGGGCCAGTGCGGTGGCTTCCTCACAGAGGAGCCAGGCTTCGTCTTTCTCCTCTAGGCGCCACAGCGCGGTGCCTAGTTCCAGCGCGACGACTGCTTGGCTGCGTTCGTCCGCTGCGCGTTCGCGGGCTCGGCGCAGGTGTGCGATGGATTCCTCGAACGCCATCCGGGCACCGGCATCCTTGGCCGCGGCGAGTAGCAGGCGGACGACGTGTCTTGGTTCGAGGTCGGTATTGGCGAGATAGGCGTGCCGGGCTCGTTCGGCGACTCCGGTCAGGCTCGGGGTGTGTTCGCTGGCGCGTACGACCGCTGCGTGCTGGCGTTGTGCTTCGGCGGGGGTCAGTTCGGCATATCTCGATTCGCGCACCAGGTCGTGCGCGAAGGCGAAGCGGCCTTCGCCGAGTGCGAGGACGAGCCGGGCGGCTACGGCGCGTGTGAGCAGGTGGTCGACCTGTGCGACGGGTGCGCCGGCGGTGGCGGCGAGCAATTGGAGGGAGAACTCGCGGCCGAGCACCGCGGCATTGGTGAGCAGATCGGCAACAGGGCGGGGGAGCAGGGACAGCCGCCGCTGGAGTGCGTCGGCGACTCCGGGCGCGACCGCGGACACTGTGCTCCCGCTGCGCCACAGCCGCGCGGTCTGCTCCACGAAGAACGGGTTGCCGCCGGTGCGCCGGTGCACGTCGGCCGCCAGTTCGGCATCTGGATCAGCGCCCGCGGTGCGGCTCATCAGCTCGGCGACGCCGGTTTCGTCCAGGCCGGTGAGCGTGATCGTGGTTGCCTTCGCGAGCAGCGGCAGCATCAGCTGGTGCAGCGGATGGCTGGGCGCGTCCACTTCGACGTCGCGGTACGTGCCGATGAGCAGCAGCCGCTCGAACCACGTGTGCCTGGCCGCGAACTCGAGCAGCCGCAGCGACGCCGGATCGGCCCAATGCAGATCGTCGAGGATGACGACCACCGGGCGTTCCTGAGCCACCGTGACCAGCGCCCGGGTGACGGCGTCGGGCAGCTGGAACCCGTCGTCGGCTGGTGATTCGGGGGTTTCGCCGAGCAGCGCGGACAGCATCGGCGAGCTGGCGACGGCCCATTCGTGCGCCGCGGCTTCCCGGCGCAGCGAGCGCATGACCTGGACCCACGGCCAATAGCCCGGCGCGGCTCCGGACTCCCAGCAGGTGCCGCCGAGGACGAGCGCGCCTGCCTCGCGCGCGTCGTCGGCCAATGCGCTGACCAGCGTGGTCTTGCCGATTCCGGCCTCGCCGGTGACCAGGGTCAGGCCGCCGTGACTGGCCGTGGCGCGCGAGAGCTGCGCGCGCAGTGTCGAGGCGGGGTGGGCCCGCCCGATCAGCGCCGCAGTCATGTCCGGTTCCTCCCTTTTTCTGCGAGCCTCTCACGGACTCGCGGTGCCGTCTCGTGCTTTCACCGGCTGCGACCGGCTGGTCACGCAGGTCGATGCCGATGCGGCCATTCTGTCCGGGGGGTCTGACAATTTCCGGAGCCCCGTCACCTGGCCGGGTGACGGGAGTCCACTGTGGACCGGCGCTGGTCACAGGGTGACGGGCGTCTCCGCCGAGGACCGGCGCGAGGGGTGGTTGCGGTACTGTCGCCGGCATGGGGAGTCTCCGTTCGCGCGTCCTCGCTTGGGCCGGCCGCCGGTACATCGCCCGCCAGCAGAAGCGCGGTTTCGATCTCGAGAAGATGGCACTGCTGCCGGATTCGGCGCTGGAGCCGTTGCGCCGCCAGGGCCTCGACCCGGTGCCGGACCTCGGCAGGCTGCGCGGCGAGGCGCCGATCAGCAAGCTGGACCTGCCGTTCGGGATGAACGCCTGGCTGGTGACCGGGTACGAGGAGGCCAAGGCCGTCCTCGGGAAGGGCTCGGAGTTCAGCAACGACTTCACCAATCTTGTCGGCAACGCGGGCGTCACCGAGGACCAGAACCCGGGCGGGCTCGGATTCGCCGACCCGCCGGTGCACACGCGGCTGCGGAAGCTGCTGACGCCGGAGTTCACGATGCGCCGGCTGTCCCGGCTCACGCCGCGGATCGACGAGATCGTGGCGGGCCAGCTGGACGCGATGGCCGCCGCCGACGGGCCGGTCGACCTGTGGGAGCAGTTCGCGCTGCCGATCCCGTCGCTCACGATCTGCGAGCTGCTCGGCGTGCCCTATGAGGACCGGGCGGACTTCCAGCGGCTGAGCACCGCGCGGTTCGACCTGTTCAGCGGCGCGGGCGCGTCGCTGGGCGCGATCTCGGAGTCGCTGGGGTACCTGCTCGAGATCGTGCGCAAGCAGCGCGAACAGCCCGGCGACGGCCTGCTCGGCATGCTGATCAAGGAACACGGCGACGAGATCGACGACCGCGAACTCGCCGGTCTCGCGGACGGCATCCTCACCGGCGGCCTCGAGACCACCGCGAGCATGCTGGCACTGGGCGCGCTGGTGGTGCTGCGCGACCCGGCCGCGTTCGACGCGGTCCGCGGCGACGACGACTCGGTGCACCGGTTCGTCGAGGAGTTGCTGCGCTACCTGACGGTGGTGCAGATGGCGTTCCCGCGGTTCGCGAAGCAGGACCTGGACGTCGCCGGGGTGCACATCAGCGAGGGCGACATCGTGCTGGTGTCGCTGTCGGTCGCCGACCGCGACCCGGTGCTCGGCAAGGGCGACATGGACCGCTTCGACCCGACCCGCGAGCCGTCCTCGCACTTGGCGTTCGGCTACGGGATCCACCGGTGCATCGGCGCGGAACTGGGCCGCATGGAGCTGCGGGCGGCCTACCCGGCGCTGGTCCGGCGGTTCCCGAACCTGAGGCTGGCGGTGCAGCCGGAGGAGTTGGCGTTCCGGAAGGTGTCGATCGTGTACGGGCTCGACTCGCTGCCAGTGCTGGTGGACTGACGCTGCATCCCCGGGCGGCCCAGGGCGGCAATGCCAGAAACTTAAGATTGTGATGTGGACGCGCTGTTGGCGTGTTTCCGCGGCTCAGCTGGCTCGATCCGGTTGAGCGCACGTCTCTGCGGGCCGGGCGTCCGTGAGGGGAACCCTGAGGGACTCTGAGTCCCTCAGGGTTCCCCTCACGGACTTCGAGATTGGCCCAGGGCGGTCGCGCGGGGTCGGCCGGTGACTGGTTGGTCGGCGCGCAGGATTGAGCACGGCTGTGGCTGGGTTGACGGCTTCGCCCGCCGACCGCCTGAGGCGACGGGAATGCCCCAGCGGACGGCTTGGGCAGTGGCAACACCGACGACACGATCACCTGGACGGCGCGCTCGTGGCGTGCACGGTGGGCGTGGTCTGGCCGGTGGTGTCGCGCTCGTGGCGTGCACGGTGGGCGCAGTCGGGCCAGCGGTGTCGCACTGGTGGTGTGCGTTGTGGGCGTGGTCGGACCGGCGATGCCTCGCGCGTGGTGGGTGCGGTGGTGGTGCCGCGCTCGGAATCTGTCGCCGCAGTCCTAAGGCGCCTTCCTCGAGGCCCTCTCACCGCGCTTTCCTCGCAGCCTTCTCACGGCGCGTCCTCGCAGCCACCGCAGCCTTCCCGCGGTGCCTCCTTCGCCGCACCTCTCACCTCATCGCACTCCTCTCGGCCGGAACTGCACGCTGATCCGCGGCCCCACCGCGCGGGCCGTCTTCGGGATCGCGTGTTCCCATGTGCGCTGGCAGGACCCGCCCATCACGATCAAGTCACCGTGTCCCAACGGGTACCGCACCGAGTCCCCGCCGCCTCTCGGGCGCAGCGCCAGGTGCCGGGCCGCGCCGACGGACAGGATCGCCACCATGGTGTCCTCGGTCCGGCCGCGGCCGAGGTCGTCGCCGTGCCAGGCGACGCTGTCCTGGCCGTCTCGGTAGTAGCAGAGCCCGGCCGTGCGGAACGGTTCGCCCAGTTCAGCCGCGTAATGCGCGGACAGCGCCTCCCGCGCCTCGGTCAGGACGGGATGCGGCAGCGGCGCGTGTTCCCGGTAGAAGCACAGCAGCCGGGGGACGGCGACGACCCGGTCATACATCTGCCGACGCTCCGCGTACCACGGGACCTCGGCCGCGAGATGCTCGTACAGCTCGTCCGAGCCGTCGAGCCATCCCGGCAGCACGTCGATCCACGCGCCTTGCCCCAGTTCGGTGCGCTGCACGCCGGACAGCGGGCCCAGGGTGGCCGGCCCGCTCGCACCGAACAGCGAGCCCTGAAATGCCTGACTCATGCCCCCAAACTACACGACAATCGAACACCTGTTCGGATGAGCTACTCGGCGGGCTTGGGATGCGCGGTGACGACGAGCCGGTGCAGGCGCGCGTCGGGGGCGGATTCGTTGTGGTAGCGGGACACGAGGTCGGTCACGAGAGTGGTCAGTTCGTCGGTGAACGCCGAGCGGTCGCGAGCGGAGGCGAACGCGATTTCCGTGTCCAGGGTCAGTGTCGAGAGCGGTTTGCCCGCGCGGGCCGCGCGCCGGGCCAGGCCGGCGACCTCGCGCAGCGTCCGGCCCGCCACGGCGAGCAGGTAGCTCACCGAGAGGCGGTCCGGCTTGACGCGGGCGGCGCCGGCCGCGCCGAGTGCGGCGGGGGAGACCAGGTAGGCGCCGGCGGTGGCGGCGAAAAGCCGTTCGGTGAGGCCGCCCCACTGCCGGGTTCCGGCGGGTTCGACGAGGCCGTGCGATGCGAGCGCGCGCAGGTGGTAGTTGACCTTTTGCCTGGTCAGGCCCACTTTGGCGGCCAGCGCCGCGGCGGACGCCGGTTCGGTCAGCGCGGCCAGCAGGCGGGCGCGCACCGGGTCCAGCGCGGCCGCCGCGACGGCGGGGTCCTCGATCACTTCGACGTCCTGCATCCCCTGAGCCAAGCAGTGACAAACAAAGTCGTCAAGGGACGCGCCCTTGTCCGCGACCGGCCGGAGACCTACAGTGATCACCCAGTGGTCTGGACCTATACCGCTACCGCCGCCCTGAGTTCGACGGAGGTTGGCACGTGCGCACGAGAACCCGGATCGGCGGAGCACTGGCGGCGGCGGTGTGCGGGATGGCGATTCTCGCCCCGGTCGCGGACGCCCAGGTCGGCGGCGGCACCTGGAAACCCTGGTCGCCGGGGTACAAGGAACAGCAGAAGGGCTGCGGCCAGGTCAGCGGGCTCACCTTCAAGCTGACCTGCTCCGACGGCAGCGGCGAGCAGCGGGCCGAGCGCCGCTACGACACCTACACCGGCGGCACGCACCAGTTCGAGGGCTCCTTCAAGATCACCAGCATGGGCGGTTCGCGGATCAGCCTGAAACAGACGTTCCGCGACGGCTCCAATGCCGGACCGTATTTCCTCCTGGCGGTGGAGAAGGGCGGAAGGCTCTACACCGTGGAGAACGGCCAGACAGTGGCGACCGGTGCGACTGTCGGGACTTCGGTGCGAGTCAACACGATCAACGAGGTCGGCAGCTCCCACAAGGTATACATCAACGGTTCGCTGAAGCAGACGGACGACAGCCCATCGGGTAGTTATTACGACAAGTTCGGGTCGTACCGGACGGCCAGCGGCACCGGGCCGATTACCGTGCAGTGGAGCGGAATCAAGTTCTGGACCAGGTGATTCGCTTGCTCGCCGGACGGGTGCCATCCGCCGCCTGGCATCCGTCCGGCGAGCGGCCCCGGCCGAATTTCCGTTGCCGCGGCAGGGGAAATTCGGCCACTGTGGCGGGCATGACTTTGGTCGAGCATTACGACACTGAAACCACTGAGAACACGCGGCTTCTCCGGTCGCCGCACGGCAGGCTGGAATTCCGGCGCACGCAGGAGTTGGTGCGCAGAGCGATATCGGGGCCCGGCAAGAGAGTGCTCGACGTCGGCGGGGCGACCGGGGTGCACGCCCGATGGCTTGCCGCGGACGGACATTCGGTGCACGTAGTCGATCCGGTGGCCGGTCATGTCGCGGAGGCGGCGCACCTCGAAGGCGTCACCGCGGAAGTCGGGGATGCCCGAGCTTTGACCTGGCCGGACAGCAGTGCGGATGTCGTGCTGCTGATGGGCCCGCTCTATCACCTGACCGAATCCGGCGACCGCGCACAGGCGATCGCGGAAGCCCGGCGCGTGCTTCGGCCGGGAGGATTGCTATTCGCCGCCGCGATCGGCCGTTATCTCTCGGCCATGGAGACCGGAACAAACGGCCAGCTCGCCGACCATATAACACCGTCGGTGGAAGCTGTCCTCAATACTGGACGCTATGACGGCCACGTCGGTTTCGTCCCCGCGCATTTCCACACCGCGGACGAGCTTCGCGGCGAGCTGGAAACCGCTGGGCTGTCGGAGATTTCGGTGTACGGAGTGGAAGGCCCGGCCTGGCCAGCGCTGGACGTGGCCGGTATCGACGAGTTCGACGCACGCGTGGACGCGGCCCTTCGATGCGCCCGCTTGGTCGAACAGGATCCGCTCCTGATCAACGCCAGCGCGCATTTCCTCGCCGTGGCTGTCAACTAGCCCATTCGTCCGGCGAATCCCACGCGGTGAGCGTCCGGCGACTGGTGAACCGGCGAGGTTCGCCGCACAGCGGATCGTCGAATTCCAGCACTTTGGCCAGCAGCTGCAACGGTTTCGTGAAGTCGTCCAGCGGTTTCTCGTGCAGCTCCGGATAAAAGTCGTCGCCAAGGATAGGAGTTCCCAAAGAGCACATGTGGACCCGCAACTGGTGCGTGCGTCCAGTGGCAGGGGTGAGGCGGTAGCGGCCCAGCCCGTCCCGGTGCTCCAGAAGCTCCACTGTGGACTCCGAGTTCGGCGGCCCGGGAATCTCCTGCGCGGCCAGCACGCCGCGCTCCTTGATAATCCTGCTGCGCACGGTCCGGGGCAGCTCCAGGGAGGGATCGTACGGCGCGATCGCCTCGTATTCCTTGTGCACCAACCGATCGCGGAACATCGTCTGATACGCGCCCCGAGCGGACGGTGTGATCACGAACATCACCAGCCCCGCCGTCACGCGGTCGAGCCGGTGCGCGGGGGACAGCGCGGGCAGATCCAGCGAGCGACGCAGCCGCACCAAAGCGGTTTCCAGCACGTGCCGTCCACGCGGGATCGTCGCCAGGAAGTGGGGTTTGTCGACCACCAGCAGGTGCTCGTCGCGATGCAGGACGGTGACGTCGAAGGGCACCGGGACCTCGTCCGGCAGATCGCGGTGGAACCAGATGAACGACCCGGGGACGTACGCCGTGTCGATCCCCAGTGGACCGTCCTCGCCGTGGATCCGCTGCTCGCGCAGCATTTCCTCGATCCGTGCGGGAGCAACCCGGGGGAGGCGTTCGACCAGGTGCTCCAGCAGCGTCGTCCACGGGCCCTCGTCGGGCAGCCGCAGCCGGGCTGGGTCTAGGCCGTGCCGGGGCGGGATCGGGGCCGGGCGCTTGCGTCTCATCGGCTCCCGAGTCTAGTCGGCGGGGTGCTGCCGGTAGGCCGCGATGTAGCGGGCGGTCGCCTCGGCGTTGGCCTCGGCGGCCTTCTCGCGCCGGATCCGCTTGCCCGTTCCGGGCGGGAAACCGTTGCGGGCCAACCGGTGGTCGATGCTTTCCTCCATGTACGCGCACGAGTAGAAGTACGACACCAGCGCGGCCATCAGCACGATCGCCAGCCGCAGCCCGAGCGGGGCCGGCAGCAGCAGCCAGACCAGGCACAGCGGCGCGATGCCCACCGACGCGCGCAGGACGTGCCGCGCCTTCCAGTGCTTGGACGTCGCGTCGTGCAGCAGCCAGTCCTGGTAGCGCTCGGGCAGTCGTCCGCTGACGGCGTACCAGAACCAGCGGAGAACGCCGGGCCGTTCGGTCATCGTGCCTCCTCGGGGTCTGCGGCCAGAGTACACTAATGATTAGTACGCTAACTATTAGTGTGGTGCAGCCCGCGCTAGGGTGGGCTCGAGCACGAGGAGGACGAGTGGCCGAGATCGACCTTGGCGAGGACCCGCTGAAGCTCGACCGGCAGGTGTGCTTCGCGCTGTCGGTCGCCTCGCGCAGCGTGATCGCGATTTACCGGCCGCTGCTGGAGCCGCACGGGCTGACGCATCCGCAGTACCTGGTGATGCTGGCGCTGTGGGAGCAGTCGCCGCGGTCGGTCAAGGACCTCAGCACGGCGTTGCGGCACGAGCCCGCGACACTGTCGCCGCTGCTCAAACGGCTGGAAGCGGTCGGGTACGTGACGCGCGGCCGCAGCCGGGCCGACGAGCGCCAGTTGACCGTCGAGCTCACCGGGAAGGGGCGGAATCTGCGCGCCGAGGCGGAGAAAATCCCGTATCGCGTCGTGGAGCGGCTCGGCATGGAGGTTTCCGAACTGGAGGCGCTGCACGCCGCGCTGGGCCGGGTGATCGAAGCGACCGCATAGCGGGAAGAACCCGCGCCCGGATCCGGTTCTGCTCAAGGGAACGCGTCGACTGAACGGAGCGAACGTGGACAAGATCCGGGTGGGGGTGGCTCCGGGGCTCGGGACCGGGCCGGAAGAATTCTCCGGTTTGGCGGAGCTGACGGAGGCGGCGGGCGTCGACTCGCTGTGGCTGTCGGAAGTGGTCTATTCGCCGGACGTCGACCCGTTGATCGGCATGACGCACGCGCTGGCCCGCACCGAGCGGCTCAAACTCGGCACCGGTGTGGCGATTCTGCCCGGACGGAACCCGGTGCTGGTCGCGAAACAGCTGGTCACGCTCGCTGGATTAGCTCCGAAACGCGTGCTCCCGGTGTTCGGCCTGATGCCCGCGCAGCCAGGGGAACGCGCCCTGTTCCCGGTGCCGCAGCGGCGACGCGCGGCGGTGTTCGACGAGTCGCTCGCGTTGCTGCGCCTGGTGCTGGAACAGGACAACGTGTCCTTCGACGGCGAGTTTTTCCAGGTCGACGGCGTGACGATCGGGCCGCGTCCGGCGAAGCGGCTCGACGTCTGGGTCGGCGGGGCTGCCCCGGCGGCATTGCGTCGCGCGGGCCGGTTGTCCGACGGATGGCTCGGCAGTTTCCACACGCCGGACCAGTCCCGCGCGGCAAGGCTGGCGATTCAGGAAGCCGCCGCCGAAGCCGACCGGGAGATCGAATCGGACCACTTCGGCTTGAGCATGGTCCTGGCGCCGCACGGGATTCCGGAAGGGCTGCGGACGGTGGCGCAGCGGCGTAATCCAGGCCGTCCGGCCACCGAACTCGTGCCCACCAGCTGGGCCGGGGCGCGCCGGATGATCGAGCAGCACGTCGAGGCCGGACTCACGAAATTCGTGGTCCGGCCCGGATACTCCGGTGATTACCGGCAGTTCCTCGACGATTTCGTGCGCGAACTCGTGCCGTTGCAGAACTAGAACGTCAGCTGTTCGGTCTTGCGGGGCATGAGCAGCAGCGCGACGACGCTGAGCACCGACACGGCCACGATCGCGAGGAACACGTTGTGCGTGGCTCCGGCCAGCGATTCGCGGACGTACGCCGTGGCTGGTGAGTTATCGTGCGCGCCGCTGAGAATGCGGCTGGTGGCGTCGACGCTCGCCGGAAGGTGCCCGGCGACCTCCGCGGGCGGGTTCGAGAACCGGCCGGCGAGCGTGGCGTTGGCGATCGCGCCGAAGATTGCCGTGCCGACCGCGCTGCCCAGCGAACGGCTGAACATGTTGGTCGCGGTCACCACACCGCGGCGCTCCCAGCCGACGGTCGACTGCACGGCCACCACCGTCGGGCTCGACGAAAGCCCGAGCCCGATACCGACCACGAACACGGCCGCCGCGGCCATCCAAACCACCGAGTCGAGGCCGAGGAACGTCGCCATGACCGCCCCGACGAGCAGGAATCCGCTGCCGATCAGCGCGGTGTCACGGAATCCGATCCGCAGGTAGACCTTCCCGGACAGCGACGCGGCAATCGGCCAGCCGATCGTGAGCGCGGCCAGCGCGAAGCCCGCGGTGAGCGCGTCCGTGCCGAGCACGCCTTCCGCATAGGTGGGCAAGAACGAGCTGAAGCCCAGCAGCACCGCGCCGGTCACGAGGGCGACGAGGTTTCCGCCGATCAGCGTGCGCCGGGTGAACACCCACAGCGGCAGCACGGGTTCCTCCGCACGCCGTTCGACCAGCACGAACGTGACCAGCATCAGGACGGCGACGGCGAAGATCGCCAGGCTCGGCGCGGACGTCCAGCTCCACGCGACCCCGCCTTCCAGCAGGGCCAGGATCAGCAGCGCGCAGCCGAGCGTCAGCAGGGTCGCGCCGGCGTAGTCGACCTTGTGCCGCGTGCGTTTCACCTGCTCGGTGAACTTGCGGTAGAGCATCCACGCGGCGAGCGCGCCGAGCGGCAGGTTGACGAAGAAGATCCACCGCCAGCTGAGGTATTCCGCGAACACGCCGCCGAGCGTCGGCCCGATCACCGAGGCGACCGCCCACACTCCGGCGAGGTAGCCCTGCACCCGGGCGCGCTCCTCGACTGTGTACAGGTCGCCGACCATCGTCATGCTGATCGGCTGGACCGCGCCCGCGCCGATGCCCTGCACCGCGCGCGCGGCGATGAGCACCGGCATGCTCCACGCGAACCCGCACAGCACCGAGCCGAGCAGGAACGCGGCGATGCCGAAGAACATCACCGGGCGGCGGCCGAGGACGTCGGCGAACTTGCCGTACAGCGGCACGGTGACCGCCTGGGTCAGCAGGTAGATCGAGAACAGCCACGGGAACTGGGAAAACCCGCCCAGGTCGCGGACCACCGAGGGGACCGCGGTGGCGATGATGGTGCTGTCGAGGGCCACGAGGCCGGTGCTCAGCATGACGGCGGCGAGGACGGGTCCGCGCTCGGAACGAAGGCCTACGGCGGCGCGTTTCGCCGCGGGCGGACTGCTCGTGGTTCCCATGCCGGGAATAAACTCCTTCGCACCGGCAAGCATTCCCCAGCCGTTTGATCGGTGCCCGAGCGTCCGTCTGACCGCCATCATGGGGGGATGGACAGATGGGTGCGATCGATCGGCAGCGGCTGGGTCGTGCGGGGCGAGGTGCCCGGGCCGGACGTCGACGAGTTCGCCGAACCGGCGGCCGTCACGAGGGCACTTGCGGCGGTGGAGGGGGACACGTTGCTGGCCGCGCAGCATCCGGCGCGGACCCCGGCGGCGCTGGCGGCCGGGCTGGACGTCGAGGCCGCGCTGCCGCAGGCGCGCGAGACCCTCGATCGGCTGCTGGCCGGGCACTACCGCCCGGAAACCGGGTTCGTCGCGGCTTACCGGATCGGGGAGACCATCGCGGGCGTGCTGTGCCAGGTCGACGTCCGGGAACTGGCGCCGGGCGGGGCTCGCGTGCGGCACACCGAGGAGGTCTATCCGGAGGTGGTCGCCGAGCGCGCGGCCGTCCTGGACGGCCTCGGCTGCGCGACGAGCGCCGCGCTCCTCGTGCCGGTCGGCGACGGCGCGGACCTGACCGCGGCGGTCAAGGAAGCATCGAGCTCAGCGGATCCTGATGTGTCCACTGTGGACCGGGCAGGCCTGCCGCACGAGCTGTGGGTGGTGGGCCGCGGCGACATGCAGGAACGGCTGCTGGAGGCCGCGTCGGCGAGCGATCTGCTGGTGGCGGACGGAAACCACCGGGTCGCGGCCGCCGCCGGAAGCGGTCAGCTGCTGGCGCTGATCACGGCGGGCTCGCAGCTGGAGATCCGGGCGATCAACCGCGTGCTGCTCGGGACCGGGCACACCGCCGAGGCCCTGTGCACGGCTTGGCAGGCGGCTGGGCTCGACGTGACCTGGTCGAACGACGCGACCCCGCCCTCCTGCCCCGGCACCGCGGTCGTGCTGGCCGGCTCGCGAGTGCTGCGGGTGCGGCTGCCCGGGTCGGATCCGCTGGTGATCGACCACGAGGTAGCGGAACAGCTGCTCCTGGGCTCGGCGCTCGGCCTCGACCCGGACGGCCCGCACGTCCGCCCGCTCCTGCCGGGCAGCCCGGTCCCGCCGGACGCGGACGCCGTGGTCCAACTGGCCCCGGTGCCGTTCGAGACGGTGCAGGCAGTGCACGCGGCGGGACGGCGGATGCCGCGGAAAGCCACGTACTTCACGCCCAAGCCGAGGGGCGGGCTGGTGCTGGCGCGCTGGTACCGCGCCGATCGTTACTAATCCGACCACAGCCACGCGCAGCAACGGTTGCGTGCCGAGCGGGGGGCGGCCTGCTTTTGGCCGGATTAGTAAAAAGGTGCAGGTCAGCGTCTGTTCCGCTTAGGATCGCGCAGGTGGAGCTACCCCTGATGCCGCCGGTGCGGCCGATGCTCGCCAAAGCCGTGCACGAGGTGCCGCGCGACGGCGGGTTCTGGTACGAGCCGAAGTGGGACGGCTTCCGCTGCGTGGTGTTCCGCGACGGCGACGAGGTCGAACTCGGCTCGCGCAACGACCGTCCCCTCACCCGGTACTTCCCGGAGCTGGTCGACCTGCTGCGCGACGCACTGCCGGACAAATGCGTCGTCGACGGCGAGATCGTGCTGGTCACGCCGCGCGGTCTGGACTTCGGCGCGTTGCAGCTGCGGCTGCACCCGGCGGCCAGCCGGGTCCGGAAGCTCGCCGAGGAGACTCCCGCCAGCTTCGTCGCGTTCGACCTGCTCGCACTAGGGGAGCAGAACCTGACTGAGAAACCGTTCGCCGACCGGCGTCGCACGTTGGAGGGGATCTTCGCTCCGTCGAGCGGCTTGCAGCGGGTGCACTTGACCCCGCTCACCACCGACCCGGACACCGCGCAGGACTGGTTCACCCGGTTCGAGGGCGCGGGCTTCGACGGGGTCATGGCGAAACCCGCCGATCTGCCGTACGAGCAGGACAAGCGCGTGATGCTGAAGGTGAAGCACGAACGCACCGCGGACTGCGTCGTCGCCGGTTTCCGCTGGCACAAGGACGGCAAGGGCGTCGGCTCGCTGCTGCTCGGCCTGTACGACGACGAGGGTTCACTGCACCACGTAGGCGTCGCGAGCAGCTTCACCGCGGCGCGGCGCCGGGAGCTGGTCGAGGAGCTGGCTCCGTGGCGGGAGAACGCGCTCGAAGGCCATCCGTGGCGCAGCTGGGCGGAATGGCAAGCCGACGAGGTTCGCCGTCCGGGCGCGAACAGCCGATGGGCCCCCGACAAAGACCTGTCCTGGGAACCGCTGCGCCCGGAACAAGTCGCCGAAGTCCGCTACGAACACCTGCAAGGCGGCCGCTTCCGCCACGGCGGACGGCTAGTCCGCTTCCGTCCCGACCGGACTCCGGATTCGTGCACCTACGCACAACTCGACGAAGCCCCGCCAGCCGAGTTGGCGGATCTGTTCGGGGAGGCCCGATGAGCGGGGCAACACTGGAAATAGACGGTGTAGAACTGACAATCTCCAGCCCTGACAAGGTCTATTTCCCGGAACGAGGCGAAACCAAGCTAGCTCTCGTACGTTATTACCAGGCCGTCGCGGGCCCGTTGCTGGACCGGCTGGGCGGACGGCCGCTCCTTTTGGAACGCTATCCAGACGGGGCGGGCGGAAAATCCTGGTTCCAGAAACGCACGCCGAAGAACGCTCCTTCCTGGCTGACCACAGCCGTCGTCTCCACCCCGAACGGCACCACCAGCGACGCCCTGGTCGCCGCGAACCTGGCCCACGTCCTATGGGCGGTAAACCAAGGCTGCCTGGGCTTCCACGTATGGCCGAACCGCGCGGCGGCGCTGGATATCGCGGACGAACTGCGCATCGACCTGGACCCGTCACCCGGCATCGGCTTCCCGCAACTGCGCGAGGCAGCGATACTGGTGCGCGAATTCCTGGCCGAGCTGGGTATCGAGGTCTACGTAAAGACCTCCGGCTCGCGAGGCCTGCACCTGTATTCCATGCTGGAACCGCGATGGGACGGCTACGAGGTGCGGGCAGCCGCAGTAGCCTTGGCCCGAGCTTTGGAACGCCGTCACCCAACCCTCATCACCGCACAATGGTGGAAAGAAGAACGCGGCTCACGAGTATTCGTGGACTTCAACCAGAACGCGCCGCACAAAACGGTTTTCGGCGCTTGGTGCGTGCGGCCTAGGCTAGGCGGGCAAGTGTCGACGCCGATCACCTGGGACGAACTGGCAACGGTGGAGCCAGACACCCTGACGCTCTCGACCGTCCCGGCACTGGTCGCGGAACGAGGCGACCCATGGGCAGGCGCGAACGACCGGCCGCAATCGATCGAGGCGTTGCTGGAGATGTCTCGGGAAGATATGGCTGGCGGGCTGATGGATGCGCCTTGGCCACCGGTGTACCCGAAGATGCCGAACGAACCGCCTCGGGTCGCACCCAGCCGAGCCAAAAAGGCGACCGCCGCCGACGAGTAACGAGCGGAACCTCACCCCAACGAAAGATCAAACGCCAACTGCTCCTCCTCCGAAGCACCCACGGAACCCCCGGACAAGCTGGCCACACACCCAGGACAAGGCGTCACATGTCCAGTCCCGGGCTCAGTCAAATCCACCGGCGTCCAAGTCCGGGAGTCCCGCTCCCCGCACGCGGACCTCCGATACCGAAGATCGTCCGCGCGAGTCATCAGATGCGCGACCGGATCCTCCTCCGGCAACGCGCCGACCAAATACCACCGGGCCGCAATCGTCTTCGCCATAGGAACTCGTCCTCCAAAGAGGCTGCTTCGAGCTACCCGGCCATACTGCGACCCCCACCCCCGTAACCGGCGCGTTTAGCCATCTTCGGCGTGGCGCGACGACTCCTCGTCCGGCTCGTCCAAATACCGGAGAAACCGCAAAAGCCCCCGCTCATCAGCGCCAGCGTCCTTATCCACGCAAGCGCGAAGCTCCCGCTCAACGCGAGCCGAATCGATCCCGGCCCCGATCAACACCAGCTCGGTCCGACGTCCCCCACCAGGCCAAGACGACCGCTCGACCTGCACAAACGCCCCCACCGTATGCAGCCCGAACCGAGATCGACCCCCCTCTGCGCCAAGATCAACCTGCCCCTTGACCCGATACAACCCAGCAGGCCGACTCTCCAAAAAGGCCATGAACCGCCGAGGCGAAAGCGGTTGATCGGACGTGAACGCGACACTCTCATAACGCGCGTGCAAATGCTCGGAATGATCATGCTCGCGAAGATCGTCAAACGACAACTGCCCGTAACTATCCCGAGGTCGAGGGTCGAAAAACAACGCCGGATCAACCCGCCCGCGCTCAGTCAGCACCATCGGCACCCCCGGCGCGTACTCCTCGACCACACCCCGCACCTTGGCCACCGCATCCGCGTCAGCCCGATCGACCTTGTTGAGAACCACCAGGTCGGCAACCCGCAGGTGCTCGGCAAGCTCCGGATGCCGCTCCCGCGTCGCCTCGAACTCCACCGCGTCGACAACCTCGACCAGTCCGCCGTACCGAATATCCGGATTCTCGCTGGCGATCATCAACCGCAACAGATCACGCGGCTCGGCGATCCCGCTGGCCTCCACGACGATCACGTCGATACCGGCCTCAGGCCGCGACAGCTTGCCAAGCATGGCGTCCAGCCCGCTGGCGTCCACCGCACAGCACAGGCAGCCGTTGCCGAGCGACACCATCGTGTCGACCTGCCCGGCAACGGCGAGCGCGTCGATGTTCACCTGGCCGAAGTCGTTGACCACGACGCCGACCCTGGCGCCCTGGCGATTGGCGAGCAGGTGATTGAGCATTGTGGTCTTTCCCGCACCGAGAAAACCCGCGACGAGAACTACCGGAACCCGCTGCCTGGCCACGCTTCAACCCCTTCTGTCGTCCGGGCCGTCGACGATACCTGGCGCTGCCGCGACGACCGGCATTACCGCCTCCGCAAAGGGGACTGGCTGAGTGCGCCGTTGTGGCACGATGAACGGATGATCTGGACGCCGGGCAGGGAGGACCGGGTCGACGGCATGCCGACGGCCGAAGAGTGGCGGCAGTTGTCGGTCGTGCCGGAGAAACGGGAGGTCTACGGCTGCGACCTGTACTTCCGCGAGTGCTGGGCGGACGTGCTCTCGGTCTTCGGCGGCGACGCGACCGGCGTGCTCGACGGGCTGGCGATGCTCGTGGTCAAACCGGACGCGGTGGTCGGCCGCAGGCTCGGCCCCGTCATGGAGTACCTGGCGGACAACGGTTTCGTGCCGGTCGCCACCACGCGCTTGCGCTACACCCGGCATTCGATGCGCGAGGTGTGGCGCTACGACTGGCACATCTACACCGTCGACCGGCTGCAGTTATGCACTTTCTACTATCTCACCAACGATGTGCTGCTGTTCCTGGCGCGCGACGTCCGCCCGGCCGCGGGATTGCCCGCGACGGTCCGGCTCTGCGAGCTGAAGGGCGTAGGCGATCCGGCCCAGCGCAAACCGCACCATCTGCGCACGAAGCTGAACCCGCCCAACCGGATCCTGAACTTCGTGCACGTCGGCGACGAACCGGCGGACATCGTGCGCGAGCTGGCGATCTTCCTCGACCGCCCGGAGCGGCTCCGGTTTCTCGAGGAGCTGCGGGCGCATCTCGCCGAGGACCGCACAGCGCAGGCACGGGCCGAGATCGCCGCCATCGAAGCGGATTGCCCGGCGCACGACCTGGATATCGACGCGACGCTGGACCGGCTGGCCTTGATGACGCGCGAGTCCGCGGTCGCCCGGTTGCGCGAACTCGTGGCGGGCGGGGAGCGGATCACCTGGGACGAGCTGGCCGAGCTGGTGCCGTTCGAGAAGGCCGACCGCTGGGACGTGATCGTGACGGCGTCGTTCGTGGTGCACAACGAGCGCCCGGTGCCGCATGCCTTGCTGCCGCCGGTTTCGCCGGAAGCGTGGACGGCACAATCGGCGCGGCATCCGGTCGGCTGACCAGTTCGTCTACAAAGGACGCCGCACCCGGGGCTTGTCCCAGAGCACGGGAGGCGGGTTGGAGATCAGCTTCGGCTCGCCGGGCTCGTCGCATTGGATCAGGCTGGCCCCGACCGCGGCGAGGTCCCAGCGATCGACCTCGGCCCCGCTTTCGGCGACGGCCTCGGCGACCTCGACCCAGGGCACGGATTCCCCGAACCGCAGGCGTTCCAGCAGCTGGAGCGCCTGGCCGCCGTGCTCGGACCGGTTGAGCGCGTCCGCCACAGCCTCGGCGGCCGCGTCGGCGTCGAAAGTCTGCGGGACGACGGTGGCTTCGGCGGCGAGTGCTTCTTCGAGCAGCGGCAGACCGCTCGGTTCGTCGGAGGCCAGTCCGGTCAGTGCCTCCCGTCGCTGCGCCGGGTCGAGCAGCAGGCCGAGTTCGCGGATCAGGTCGGCGGGCTCGTCGGCGACGTGGACGTAGCTGAAGTTGCGGTTGTGCTGGCGCAGCAGGGCGCGCAGCGTGCCGGGCTTCTGCTGTGCCAGGTCGGCTGAGCCTTTCAGCGAGGCCAGCCGCGTTGTCGCGGGCGTCGGCCTAGGCTGTTCGTCTCGCGCGAGCAGCAGCAGGCCGGAGCCGACGTAGATGAGGTCGTTCAGCGCGAGCCGGTCCACCGTGGCCGACGTCAGCTGGTACCGCCACATTTCCCGCCACAGCAGGCCGCTGAACGCCGGGCGCTGCACGGTCTGGACGGCGAAGCCCTGACCGTGCAGCCAGTCGAGCACCGGGCGCACCTTGCCCGCGGCGATGCCGTCCGGTTTGACCATCAGCAGCGCGTGCCGGCGCAGGACTTCCGGGGCCCGGTCGCCGAGAAACCGGGCGACGTCGCGGATGCCTTCCCGGAAATAGGTTTCGCGGCGGTAAGCGGTGCGCTTCGCGGGCATTCGCGTGAGCGCGGCCCAGTCCGTGTCGTCGATCTTTGCCCCCATGGTCGATCCTCTGCCGCGATGATATCCCGGAGACGCTCCGCGAGAGGAAGCCGGCGACGGGGGCGCTGCGCGCCGGGCGAGGCGTGTGAAGCACCGATGAGCAGTCTGCCAAGAAATGCCGAACACCTTCTGCGGACCGCTGTCAGGCGCAGCGGATGTCGACGAAAGTCGCTTCGTCCTGAATATGCGAGGTTTCGCCGCCTGGTGGGCGGGATGGCGGATTCCGCGGCGGCCGATCAGGCTACGGCGAAGGCGGGATCGGCGGCTGACTAGCGGAACCGGATCAGGTCCTCGTCCTGCGAAACGTCGAATCGGCGCGGAACGCGCGAGTACCGAAAGTCTACTGTGGACGGACACGTTTTGTCCATGCTGCCAGGCGATTTCAGTGGTCCGTACCGGTTAACGCTGTCGATCCCGCACCCTCCCGGCCCGGGGTTGCGCCGGATGCCGGAAGCGAATTGCTCGGTTCCGGGCATTGCGTCGACAGATTCTCCGACATTCCTTTTGTTCGCGTAGAATGTTGTTCACCCGGATGGTCGCTGCGCCGGTTTGCCCGGGTCCATAGAGTCTGAGAGGCAGCGGCGGTCCGGTGGGGGAATAACCGTCAGCGGCTCCGAATCGCGGCTCGCACACGGCCGTGCCGGGTGTGGACGGGCGCGGGTGAGCCCCGGACGCGTCGCGGGCGGCACCGGACCGGTCGGCTGCGCGAACACCCTGTATCCGCACGGTGCCCAGCACGCCGCGCACCCCAGCACTCCCGAGTATCCCCAGCACCGCGCGGCCGAACACCACCGCGACCACCCGCGCCACCGTCCGCGCCGGCGGCGCTTCGCGTTCCCGGACGATCGACGCCGCACCGGGGCGGCCGTCGACCAGCCGGAATCCGTTCCGCGGGTCCGCCGGAGAAATCCCGCACGACCGGCTCCCGCGACTGAGGCCCGGCCGGACGGCGGAAAGGACCACGTATCCCGAGGAAGAACATTCCCGGAGGGCCGGAATGCACAATTTGCTCGAGTCCCGCAGCACGACCTTGATCACCCAGCAGGAGGCCGAAACATTCGGAAAGGACTGGCGCGCCGCGGCGTTCCGCGACGTCGAGTCCAGGCTCACCGACCGCGGTTTCCCTTGTGTCTTCTCGAGAAACGCATTCCGGAAGAAACTGCTCCTGTTCGCCTTCGCCGAGGACGCCGGGCCGGACGGCATCGCGAGACTCGGCGTCGCGCTCGCTGATTACGTCGAACTTTCCCGGAACTGGAACGGTCACCTCGACACCGCGTACCCCTTGCTGATCGTGTTCTCGCCCTCGGCCGTCTCGGCCCGGTCCGTCGCCGGGTACCAGGCGTTCGGCTGGGAGGTGATCCAAAAGCTGCACCACGTCGACCCGGCGCCGTGGCCGGACAACGTCGGCACCGACCCCGGCGAAAGCTCGTGGTCCATGTGTTTCAACGGAATGCCGCTGTTCGTCAACATGAGCAATCCCGCGCACGAGGTCCGGCGCAGCCGCAACCTCGGCGCGCATTTCGTGCTGGTGGTCAACCCGCGCGAGCGGTTCGACGCGGTCGCGGGCGACACCCCGAGCGGTCGCAAGGTCCGCAGCAACATCCGGGCGAGGATCGACCGCTACGACGGCGCCCCGCGGGCCCGCCAGCTCGGCTCCTACGGCGTGGCCGGGCTCGAATGGTGGCAGTACGGCCTTCCCGAGGACGACGTCGAGCGGACCGATGTTTGCCCGTTTTCCTTCCGGGTGAACGAAACCGCGCAGCCGGACGGGGCCGCGGCCCCTACCTGATCGGAGACAGGCGATGATGGAAGTGATCGTTTCCCAAGGCCGCATCGGAGATCGCGGCGCGGGAATGATCGAAGGCGCGGCGCGCACGGCGCGTGCGCTGGAAGAACGATACGGCGTCGCGACTCGTTTCGTCGGCACCCCCGCCGGCCCGGAGGACGACGACTGGACGGTCAGCCTCCTGGCCGCGGAAGAGACGCTTTCCGGCCTGGCGCAAGCGGTTTCGGCGAGCGTCGCGGCCGGACGGCGCACGGTGCTCGTGGCCAACACCTGTTCGGCCAGCCTGGCGACGCTGCCGGCCGCGGTCCGGGCGTACCCGGACTGCGCGGTGCTGTGGATCGACGCGCACGGCGACTTCAACACCCCGGACACCACGGAATCGGGCTACCTCGGCGGGATGGCGCTGTCGGGCGCGTGCGGCCTGTGGGAAAGCGGGCACGGCGCGGGCGTCGACCCCAGCCGGGTCGTCCTCGTCGGCGCGCGCGACATCGATCCGTCCGAACGCGACCTGCTGGACAAGGCGGGCGTCCGGATCCTCGCCCCGGCGGACGTCACCGGGCAACGGGTCGCGGCGGCCGTCGGCGGCGCGCGGGTATGGGTGCACATCGACTGGGACGTGCTCGAACCGGGCACGGTGCCCGCCGATTACCACGTGCCGGACGGTCTGCTTCCCGGCGGGATCCGCGAGATCCTGGAGTCGATTCCGGCCGCCGACGTCCTCGGTCTCGAACTGGCCGAGTTCGCCGCGACCGGCGACGAAAGCACCGACGCGCGCGCGGCCGAGTCCATTATGGACATGGTCGCCCCGGTGTTCGCGACCGCGGCGGTGCGATGAACCGGCGCACGACGGCCGTCGTCAGGCGGCGCGGGTGAGTCCTTCGCTTCCGTTCGCCAAAATGCACGGGTGCGGCAACGATTTCGTCGTACTCGACCTGAGGGACGCGCCCGCGCCTTCGCCGGAACTGTGCCGGGCGCTCGCCGACCGGCACACCGGCGTGGGCTGCGACCTGATCCTCGGGATCCGGCCGCCGCGCAGTGCTTCCGCGGCCGCCTCGTTCGAGATCTGGACCGGGGCGGGCGAAAGCTCGCTGCAGTGCGGCAACGGCGCCCGCTGCGTCGCCTCCTGGCTCGTCCGGGCCGGGCTGGCGCGCCCGCCGTCGTTCGAGATCGACAGTCCCAGCGGGACACATCAGGTGGAAGTGCTGGGAGACAACGCGTTCAGCATCGGGCTGACCGTGCCGCGGTTCGCTCCCGAGCAGATCCCGCTGTCCGGCTTCGCGAGCCGGGACGGCCGGTACGAGGCGGCGCTGGCGGACGGGACTCCCGTCCGCTTCGCCGCGGCCTCCACCGGCAATCCGCACGTGGTGCTCGAAGTCGACGACATCGGCAGCGCCCCGGTGGCGCGGCTCGGCCCGGCCGTGCGAGCGCTGCCCGGGCTGCCGCCGACGGTCAACGTCGGCTTCGCCGAGGTCGTGGCACGCGACCGGATCCGGTTGCGGGTCCACGAATTCGGCGCGGGCGAGACGCTCGCCTGCGGCAGCGGGGCCTGCGCGGCCGCCGCGGTCCTGATCCGGGCCGGGCGGCTCGACCGGAACGTGACGGTCGAGGTGCCCGGCGGGGAACTCCGGATCGGCTGGCCCGCCGAAGAGGAGCCGATCGTCCTGGCCGGCCCGGCCACGACTGTGTACGAAGGAGAATTCCGTCATGCCGCTGTACTCCAGCATTCTTGACGCGATCGGCCGCACGCCGATCGTGCGGCTGAACCGGATGGCGCCCGGGCACGTCTCGGTGTACGTCAAGGTCGAGTCGTTCAACCCGGGCGGCTCGGTGAAGGACCGGCTGGCGCTGGCCATCGTCCTCGACGCCGAGGCGAGGGGAGAGCTCAAGCCCGGCGACACGATCGTGGAGTGCACGTCCGGCAACGTCGGCATCGCGCTGGCGATGGTGGCGGCCGCGCGCGGGTACCAGTTCGTCGCGGTCCTCGGCGACACGTACTCGGTGGAGCGGCGCAAGCTGATCCGCGCGTACGGCGGCAAGGTGGTGCTGTTCCCCGGTCACCTCGGCAGCCTCGGCGGCAACCGGATCGCCGACGACCTGGCCGAGAAGCACGGCTGGTTCCGCGCCCGCCAGTTCGAGAACCCGGCCAATCCCGCGTATCACCGGGAGACCACGGCCTCGGAGATCCTCTCCGACTTCGCGGGGAAACGGCTGGACACCTTCGTCACCGGATTCGGCACCAGCGGCACGATCACCGGCGTCGGGCAGATGCTCAAACTGGCCCGGCCCGACGTGCGGACCGTCGTGCTGGAGCCGGAAAAGGCGGCCGTGCTGGCCGGGCAGTCGTGGAATCTGCACCAGTTGCAGGGGCTGGCTCCGAACTTCGTCCCCGGGGTGATGGACCGCACCGTGATCGACGAACTGGTGACGATCGACGACGAGCTGGCCAGGGACACCGCGCGCCGCCTGGCCGCCGAGGAGGGGATCTTCGCCGGAATGTCCGCGGGCGCGACCCTCGCCGCCGCGTTGCGCGAAGCGGAGAGCTCGCCCGAGGGCGCGGTGCTGCTCGCGATGCTGCCCGACACCGGCGAACGGTATCTGTCCAGTTTCTGGTTCGAAGGAATCAGCGACGGTTCGGACGACGAATGGCTGGCCTCGCTCGGCGAGTGACGCGCACTCTCGCCCGACCACCTGGGAAACGTGATGCACGAATTCATTCCTCCGGCCACGCGGTTCGCCCCGCTGCCGGAGAGATTCGCCATGAAACGCGGCGGCGTGCTGCACGGCGCGCGCGTCGCCTACGAGACCTTCGGACAGCCCTCCGCGGCAGGGGACAACGTCGTCCTGCTGCTCACCGGGCTTTCACCGGACGCGCACGCCGCGTCGAGCCCCGACGACCCCGCCCCCGGCTGGTGGGAGTCGATGCTGGGGCCGGGCAAGCCGATCGACACCGACCAGTGGCACGTGATCTGCGTGAACTCGCTCGGCGGCTGTCAAGGATCGACCGGGCCCGCCTCGCGTGACCCGGCGACCGGGCAGCCATACCGCCTCGGCTTTCCCGAACTGTCCATTGAGGACATCGCGGACGCCGCGGCGAACACGGTGCGGCACCTCGGGTTCGATCGGCTGGCGTGCGTCGTCGGCGCGTCGATGGGCGGGATGAGCGCGCTCGCGTTGCTGGCCCGGCATCCGGACCTGGCGCGCAGCCACATCAGCATCTCCGCGGCCGCGTATTCCCTGCCGTACTCGATCGCGATCCGTTCCCTGCAACGGGAAGCGATCCGCTCCGATCCACTGTGGAACGACGGACAGTACCTTCCGGAGCGCTATCCGGAACGCGGCATGCTGACCGCGCGCAAAATCGGCATGACCACGTACCGGTCGGCGCGGGAATGGGAGCGCCGGTTCGGCCGCGAGAGATCCGGGATCGGGGACGCCGCGTTCGGCCTCGAGTTCGCCGTCGAGTTCTATTTGGACCATCACGCGCGCCGGTTCGTGCGCCGGTTCGATCCCAACAGCTACCTGTACCTCAGCCGCAGCATGGACTGGTTCGACCTCGGCGAGCTGTGCGGCGGCAGCACCGCGGAGGCGCTGGCGCGGCTGCGGGTCGACCAGGCGCTCGTGATCGGCACGGAGACGGACATCCTGTTCCCGCTGCACCAGCAGCGGGAGATCGCCGACGGACTGCGGGCAGGCGGCGCGGACGTCGAGTTCCTCGCGCTGGAATCCGATCTCGGCCACGACGCGTTCCTGGCGGACCTCGACAGTTTCGGGCCGCCGGCAGCGAAATTCCTGTCCGCCCTGTGACCGCCGGAGAAGACAAGAGAGCGAGACCGATTTGGACGACACCATTGCCCTGGTCACCGGGGCCAACCGCGGCATCGGGTTCGAGATCGTGCGGCAGCTCGCCGAACGCGGCGTCCGCGTGGTGCTCAGCGGGCGTAACGAGGCCGCCGTCGAGACCGCTGCGACGGGCTTGCGCGACGCGGGTCTTGCCGTCGAAGGACTTCAGCTCGACGTGACCGATCCGAAGAGCATCGAGGCCGCCGCGGCGGAGCTCGAAACCCGGTACGGACGGCTCGACATCCTGGTCAACAACGCGGCCGTGCGGATCGAGAAGTACGGCAAGCAGCCGTCGGAGCAGACGCTCGCCGAATGGCGGGAAACCTTCGACACCAACCTGTTCGGCACGGTCGAGACGACGCTGGCGATGCTGCCGCTGATCCGCAAGTCGGCCGCCGGGCGGATCGTGAACGTGTCGAGCCTGCTCGGTTCGCTCACCCGGCACAGCGATCCCGAGTCCTACACCCACAGCGACACCTTCAAGGCGCTTCCGGCCTACAGCGCCACGAAGGGCGCGGTGAACTCGTGGACCGTGCACCTGGCGTACGAACTGCGCGACACGCCGATCAAGGTCAACTCGGCGCATCCCGGCTACACCAAGACCGGGATGAACGACGGAGCCGGAGACCTCGAACCCGCGGACGGCGCCGTGACCAGCGTCGAACTCGCGCTTCTTGACGAGGACGGCCCGAGCGGCAGCTACCTCCACGCCGGGAAGGTCCTGCCGTGGTGACCCGCACCGTTGCTCTCGTGACCGACCGCGTCAGCCTGCCCATCGACTACGACATGCCGCTGCTGCGCGAGGCCTGCGCGAAAGTCGGTCTGGAGACCGAGGTCTGCCAGTGGGAGGACGCCGAGGTCGACTGGGCGCGGTTCGACGCGGTCGTGCTGCGCTCGCCGTGGAACTACGTGGACCAGCTGCCGGAGTTCCTGGCGTGGTGCGAACGGGTCGAGAAGGCGACGCTCCTGCTCAACCCGCTCGCGGTCGCCCGGTGGGCGCTGGACAAGTCCTACCTGGCGGACCTGGCCGCGCTCGGCGTCCCGGTCGTCCCGAGCCGGTTCGCTTCCCCCGGGGACGACCCGGACCTCGTGGTGCGGGAAGTGCTGGAGAAGCATCCCGAAGCCACGGAAATCGTCGTCAAGCCGGGGATCGGCGCGTATTCGCGCAACGTCCGCCGATTCACCCGGCCGGCGACACGTGAAGCCGCCGCGCATCTGTCGAAGCTGTTCGACGAAGGCGGGCACGCGCTCGTCCAGCCGTATTTCGCGTCGGTCGACCGGGACGGCGAAACAAACCTGATCTATTTCGACCGGGAGTACAGCCACGCGATCCGCAAGGCCGCGATGCTGATGCCGGACGGCACCGTGCACGTCCCGACGCTCGATTTCCGCAAACCGCGCGTGGCCGACCAGGACGAACGCGCGGTCGCCTCCGCCGCCCTCGACGCCGCCGCGAGCCATCTCGGACTGGACCGGCCGCTGCTGTACGGCCGCGTCGACCTGGTCCGCGACGACCGGGGACAGCCTCGGGTGCTGGAACTGGACATCTGCGAACCGTCGCTCAACCTGCCCTTCGGCGACGGCAGCGCGCTGCGGTTCGCCACCGTTCTAGCCAACCGCGTCGGCTCCTGACCACCCCAGCCACAACGCGGGATCGCGTCGGCGTCTGACGGAGCTGCGTGCACGGCCCCCCGGGCCGGGTACGCAGCTCCGTCAGACGCCGACTTAAAGGCGATCCCGCCCGCGACGACGAAGTCGGCGCCATCAAACACAGATCCCGCCCGCGCCGACGGAGTCGGCGCCAAAGACAAGGATCAAGACATGCGTGTTCTTGGCTACCTGGACGGTTCCGTAGCCGACCCGGACGACCCGGCGATCAAGGTCGCCGACCTCGGCCTGCTCCGCGGCGACGGGGTGTTCGAGACGGTCCTGATCGAAAACGGCGAGCCGCGGGAACTGGACCTGCACCTGGACCGCCTCGCCCGGTCGGCCCGGATGACGGAGCTGCCCGAACCGGACGACGCGCAGTGGGAACGGGCCATCCGCGCGGTGATCGACCACTGGCCCGACGACAGCGAAATCGCGATGAAACTCATCTACACCAGGGGATTGGACGCCGAGCCCGACTCCCCGCCGACGGCTTTCGCGCTCGGGCTCGAGATCAGCCCGAGGATGATGCGCGAGCGCACCGAGGGCATCGCCGCGATCACCCTGGAACGCGGCGTCGAACCGGGCCTCGCCGAACGCGCGCCGTGGCTCCTGCTGGGCGCGAAGACGCTGTCGTACGCGGTGAACATGGCCGCTCTGCGCGAGGCTGATCGCCGTGGCGCGTCGGACGTCATCTTCACCGCGACCGACGGTTCGGTGCTGGAAGGCCCGACGGTCTCGGTGGTGCTGGTACGCGGCCGGACGCTGTACACGCCGCCGCCGATCATCGGCATCCTGCCCGGGACGACGCAGGCCGCGGTGTACCGGGGAGCGGAGAGGGCTGGTTTCACCGCGAAGATCGAGACGCTGACCGTGGACGATCTGCTCTCGGGAGACGGGGTTTTCGTCGCGTCGTCGGTGCGCAAGCTGACCCGGGTGCATACCTTGGACGGGAAAGCGCTGACCGACTCGACCGAATTGCACCGCGAATTGAGTGCGGCTTATGAGTCGGTGTACCGGTGAGGATCTTGCTTGCTCGGCGCGGGGACGGGCAAGATCGGGAGTTACGAGTTCGCTTGCTGGGCATTTCTGGCGGGCGATGGGCGGGGATATTCCGGCGAGCTCGGACGTCGCTTCGGTGTGGTTCTGGCGTTGGTCGCGTCCGGGGGTGGCTCGGGGAGGGGTTCGATGAGCGACGACTCGGTTCTGCTGGCCGGTTCCGGTTCGCCAGGGATTCCCCGGGCGGACACCGCGTCATGACTGCTCGCCTTGCTTCCTCGGTCCTCGATCCGGGCACCCCGCTGCGTGCCGAGCCGATCCTGGCCGTCGGTCCGCCCGTCCCTTATCTGCCGGAACTTCTCGTCGCGGAGGCCGCCGCATGACCGCCCGTCCCGCCTCCGCACCTCCCGAGCGCAGGAACCCGTTGCGACCCGCGCTCATTCTCGTCGGCGTTCTGCTGATCGCGACCAACTTGCGTGCCGCGATCACCAGCCTTGGCCCGATCCTGAGCCTCGTTCAGTCTGATCAGGGGCTTTCGTCGGTAGCCGCGTCTGTGCTGGTCAGTGTGCCGCTCATCGCGTTCGCCGGGTGCTCGCCGATCGCACCCAAGGTCGCCGCGAAGCTGGGGCTTGAGCGGGCGCTCGGTGCGGCGGTGTTGCTGCTCGCGGTCGGGATTCTCTTGCGTTCCACGCCGCCGCAGGTGTTGTTGTGGGCTGGGACGGTGTTGCTCGGGGTTGCGATCGCGATCCTGAACGTCTTGCTGCCCGCTCTGGTCAAACGTGATTTTCCCACTCGGATCGGGCCGATTACCGGGACGTACACGGCGGTCCAGTCCGGCGTCGCCGCGGTTGCCGCCGGGGTGGCGGTTCCGCTGGCTGGGCAGGAGGCTGGCGGGTGGCGGTTGTCGCTGGGGATCTGGGCTGGGCTCGCGCTGGTGGCGCTTGGGTTTTTTCTGCCGCAGTTACGTCGTTCCGCGGCTGTTCCGGCGCTCGCGCGGGCGACTGGCGCGGCGCGGCCTTGGACTAGTGCGTTGGCTTGGCAGGTCACGCTATTTATGGGGCTGCAGTCGCTGGCCTTCTATGTGTTGGTGACCTGGTTGTCCTCCATTGAGCATGCTGCGGGTATCAGTTCGGTGACTGCCGGGTTTCATCAGTTGCTGTTCAATCTTTCCGGGCTGGTCGGGAGTCTGGTTTGTTCTGCGCTTATTCATCGGTTGCCTGATCAGCGGGTCGTCGCTGTTGTTGGCTCGTTGCTGTTGACGACTGCGTTGACCGGGTTGCTGGTCGCGCCTGGGGTTGCGGTGGTGTGGGCTGTTCTCGCTGGGTTTGCCGGCGGGATTACGCTGGCGCTGGCGTTGTCGCTGTTTGGGTTGCGTACTAAGGACTATTCTGACGCTGGGGCGTTGTCCGGGATGGCTCAGTCGGCGGGCTATACGCTTGCCGCGGTTGGGCCTATTGCTATTGGCGCGATTCACGACGTTGCTTCTTCTTGGACGCCTGCGCTGGGGGTGTTGATCGGGTTGGCGTTGGTTCAGACTGTGTTTGGGGGGCTGGCTTCTCGGCCTCGGACTGTGGGGTGAGTTTTTCGTCAGCTGTGGTTGCGTGGGGCACCCCGAAGGTTGATTGTGCTGACGGTCTGGGGGTGCTTGTCAAGGCGGGAAAGATGCCTTGACAAGCACCCCCAGACCGCAGAGAAGGCTTCGTATCGGGGTGCGGGGGAGGGGCTGGGTGCCTCGATCGTTGGGTGCAGCGGCTGCGGTTTCGGGTTGGGGCTAGCGCCCCAATGAGGTTTTCTCAGTAGCGTCCGTGGTGTTCGTGGTGGGTGAGGACGAG